>NZ_BAAAMR010000131.1:0-24121 GCF_039529375.1 Actinomadura napierensis | reverse complement strand
CTGGGCCGGGCTCGCCGACGCCGCCCCCGCGCTGCCCGCGATGGCGCGCGCCCGCCGCCCCGTCCCGGTCGCCGTCGAGGCCGCCCGCGCCCGCCTCAGCGGGTACTGACGTTTGGCGCGGGCGGCTCGGGTAGAGCCGCGGTAGTACGTCGGAGCCGGCAACGGGAGGAGGCGCGGATGCGCGCCCTGGTGATCAACTGCACGCTCAAGCGCTCGCCCGGGACGTCCAACACCGAGGCCCTCGCCGCGGTCGTCGAGGAGGAGCTGCGGGCCCGGGGCGTGAAGGTGGAGAGCATCCGCGCGGTCGACCTCGACATCCCGCCCGGCGTGGAGACCGACCTCGGACCCGGCGACCCGTGGCCCGGGATCCACCGGACGCTGCTGGAGTCGGAGATCCTGGTGATCGCCTCGCCGACGTGGGCGGCGCACCCGTCGTCGGTCGCCCAGCGCGTCATCGAGCGGATGGACGCGATGATGTCGGAGACCGACGACACCGGCCGCCCCGTCGCCTTCAACCGGGTCGCCGGCGTCGTGGTCACCGGCAACGAGGACGGCGCCCACCACGTCATCAGCGAGATCACCGGCGCGCTCAACGACTTCGGTTACACCATCCCGGGCCAGGCCTGGACGTACTGGAACCAGGGTCCCGGCCCCGGGCCCAGCTACCTGGACGCCGAGAAGGGCCGGGAGTGGTCGGCGAGCACCGGCCGGGCGATGGCGTCCAACCTGGTGGCGGTGGCGACCGCGCTCGCCGAGCACCCGATGCCCGCGCCCCCGTCCTGACCCCGTCAGGCCTCGCGGGCGCTAGCCCGGTCGCGGGCCAGCAGCACCGTGAACACGGTGCCGACCAGCGCGACCGCCGCCAGCGCCCATCCGGTGCCGTACTCGGCGTGCCGGGTGGAGCCGCTCGACTCGGCCGCGGTGAGGAACAGCGTCCCGATGGTGGCCACGCCGATCACCTGGCTGATCTGCATGAGGGACAGCAGCAGCCCGCTGGCGTCCGCCGCGTCCTCCGCCGGGACGTGCTCCAGCCCCGCCGTCATGATGATCGACATGACCCCGAGGCCGAAGCCGATCACCGCGGTGAGCAGCTCGTAGGGGACGCCGCCGCCGGCCAGCGGGCCGATGCACAGGTAACCCGCGGCGGCGATCGCGAACCCGACCGGGATCACCCGCCGGTGCCAGCGGGCGGGCAGCCGCTGCCAGTTCAGCCCGACGACCGCGAACGCGGTGACCGACGGGACGAACGCCAGCCCCGACTCCAGCGGCGACATCCGCAGGTCGCCCTGCAGGTGCAGCGTGGTGGTGAACAGGAACGACCCCCAGGTGCCCGGCGCGAGCATGATCGCCCCGCAGGCCGGCAGCAGCCGCGGCGCCCGCAGCACCCGGGGCGAGATGAGCGGGCGGCCGCCGCGCGCCGCCGCGCCGCGCTCCACCACGACGAACGCGGCCAGGAACGCGGCGCTCGCCGCCAGCGAGAACCAGCCCCACAGCGGCCAGCCCAGCTCGTGCCCGAGGATCAGCGGGACGACGAACAGCAGCACCGCGGGCGACAGCGTCAGCAGCCCCCGGATGTCGAGGTCGCCTCCCCGCGGCCCGGTGTCGCGGGGCAGCAGCCGCGGCCCGGTCGCCAGCAGCGCCGCGCCGATCGGCACGTTGACGAGGAAGACCGCCCGCCAGCCGGTGCCGAGCAGGTCGGCGCTCACCAGCAGGCCGCCCGCGGCCTGGCCGACCACCACGCCGCCCGCGATGACCGCCGAGTAGAGGCCGAGCGCGCGCCCCCGCGCCGCGCCGGTGAAGTTCCGCTGGATCATCGACATGACCTGCGGCGTCATCAGCGCGGCCCCGATGCCCTGCAGGAACCGGAACCCGATCAGCGGCCCGGTGGACGGCGCGAGCCCGCAGGCCAGGGACGTCACCGTGAACACGGCGAGGCCGGTGAGGTACATCCGGCGGTGCCCGGCGATGTCGCCGAGCCGGGCGCCGGTGATCAGCAGGACCGCGTAGGCGATGGTGTAGCCGGCGACGATGAGCTGGAGCGCGGCGCCGGAGGCGTGCAGGTCGACCCGCATGGTCGGAAGCGCCACGTTGACGATGTTGACGTCGAGGATGGCCATGAACTGTCCCAGCAGCAGGAGGCCGAGCGTCAGGCGGCCGGGACCGTTCCGCACGTCCCGTTCCGGGACGACCCCGCGCAGATCGGTTGTCTGTGTCATGGGTACGAGCCTGGCGCGATATCGATACCGGTAACGAGATCCCCTTGATACTGGTACTGACAGCACCTGGCAGCAAGCCCGGACAGGAGGCAGGCTGGAACCGTGACGATGACCGGCGTGGAGACGGGACGGAGGGCGCCGCGGCGCCGCACCGAGCTGGCGGCGTTCCTGCGCAACCGGCGCGAGCGGATCAGCCCGCACGAGGTCGGCCTGCCGCCGGGCCCGCGGCGCCGCACCCCGGGCCTGCGCCGCGAGGAGGTCGCGCAGCTCGCCGGCGTCGGCGTGACCTGGTACACCTGGCTGGAGCAGGGACGCCCGATCAACGCCAGCACGCAGGTGCTGGACGCGGTGGCCCGCACGCTCCGGCTCGACGGCGCCGAGCGCGAGCACCTGTACCGGCTGGCCGAGGTGCCGGAGGCGGAGCCGCCGGACGAGACCGAGCACCTGCCGGAGGACACGCAGGCGATCCTGGACGCCCTGCTACCGATGCCGGCGTCGGTGTGCAACGCCCGATCCGACGTGCTGGCCTGGAACGCCGCCTACGCGGCGATCTTCCCGCACGTGGTGATGGCGCCCCCGAGCGAGCGCAACACCATGTTGATCACCTTCACGCTGCCGCCCTGCTGCAACCCGATCGAGAACATGGCCGAGGAGATGCCGATGCACGTAGCGGTGTTCCGGTACCGCTACAGCAGGTACATGGACGAGCCGGGCTGGAAGGAGCTGGTCCAGCGGCTCCAGGCGGCCAATCCCGAGTTCGGGCGGCTGTGGGCCGACCACGACATCGCGATGCCGGGGCCCCGGATCAAGGTGTTCCGGCACCACGCGGTGGGAGAGATCCGCACCCGCGCCACCAGCATGGACATCACCGGGTCGGCGGGCGCCCGGCTGGTCGTCTACACGCCGACCGACGAGGAGAGCCGCGCGCGGGTCGGCTGGCTGCTCGCGCACCCCGAGCAGGCCGCCCCGCCCCACCGGCACTGATCAACACGGGCACTGATCAGCGCCGCCGCCGGTCAGCGGTGGCGGGCGCGGCGGGCCACCACGACCAGGTCGGCCGCCGCGATGACCGCGACGGCGGCGCAGACCGCCGCCGCGCCCCAGGTGGCGCCGCCGCCGTCCCGGTTCGCCACGATCGCGAAGACGACGGCGGCCGCCAGCGCCGCGGCGAGCGCGATGCCGGACAGGACCGCCCGCAGGCCCAGCGCGCTGCGGGCGGTCAGCGGCTCGCCGCCCGGCGGCCAGTCCTCGTCCTCGTCGTCCGGCGGGCGCCCGTCGCCCTCCGGATCGCGGCCGTCGCCGGTCACCGGGCGAACGTGCCGACGAGGGTCCCGGACGCCACGACCCTGCCCTCGACGGCGTCCCTCAGCTCCTCGGCGGTGAAGCCGTCCCGCAACCCGGACGGCTCCGACAGCCCATAGAGGCGGAAGAAGTACCGGTGCGGGTCGTCCCCGGCCGGCGGCTTCGGCCCGCCGTACCCCTCGGTCCCGTAGTCGTTGCGGCCGAGCACGGCGCCCGTGGGCTGCTCACCGGCGTCCAGGCCGGTGGTGACGGGGTCGATGCCGGCGACCAGCCAGTGCGCGAACGTGCCCGCCGGCGCGTCCGGGTCCTCGCAGGCCAGCGCCAGCTCGACCACCTGCTCGGGGGCCGGCGACCACTCCAGCGGCGGCGAGACGTCGCCGCTGTCGTGCGAGTAGTCCGACGGCATGAGCGTGTGATCGTTGAATGCGGCACTGCGCAGCGTCATGTCTTCCATGCGGGCGTCGTGCCCGGTGCGCGGACGACAATGCACGGCGCCTACGGATGACACGGCGCCGGAGGGATCACCCGGCGCTGGAGGCCGCCCAGATGTTGATGCCCGCCTCGACCGCGTCCCGGTCGATCGCCTCCAGCTCGTCCGGGCCGAACTCGAGCCGGTCGAGCGCGGCGAGGTTCTCCTCCAGCTGCGCGACGCTGCTGGCGCCGATCAGCGACGAGGTGACCCGCGGGTCCCGCAGCGACCAGGCGAGCGCCATCTGGGCGAGCGACTGGCCGCGCGCCCGGGCGATCTCGTCGAGCCGGCGGACGTGCCGGACGTTCTCCTCGGTGAGCAGGTCGCTGGAGAACGAGGTGTTCCTGCTGGCCCGCGAGCCCTCCGGGATGCCGCCGAGGTACTTGCCGGTGAGCATGCCCTGCGCCAGCGGCGAGAACGCGATGCAGCCGACGCCCTCCTCCTCGAGGGCGCCGAGCAGGCCGCCCTCGATCCACCGGTTCAGCATCGAGTAGGACGGCTGGTGGATCAGCAGCGGCGTCCCCATCTCCCGCAGGATCCGCGCGGCCTCCGCCGTCCGCTTCGGCGAGTACGACGAGATCCCCGCGTACAGCGCCTTGCCGGACCGGACGGCGTGGTCCAGCGCGCCCATCGTCTCCTCCAGCGGCGTTTCCGGGTCGAACCGGTGGCTGTAGAAGATGTCGACATAGTCCAGGCCCATCCGCGTGAGCGACTGGTCGAGGCTGGCGAGCAGGTACTTGCGCGACCCCCATTCGCCGTACGGGCCGGGCCACATGTCGTAGCCGGCCTTCGTCGAGATGATCAGCTCGTCCCGGTAGGGGGCGAGGTCCTCCCGCATGATCCGGCCGAAGTTGGTCTCCGCCGACCCGTAGGGCGGCCCGTAGTTGTTGGCCAGGTCGAAGTGCGTCACCCCGAGGTCGAACGCGCGCCGCAGGATCGCCCGCTGGACGTCCAGGGGGCGGTCGTCGCCGAAGTTGTGCCACAGCCCCAGGGAGATCGCGGGAAGCCGCAGCCCGCTGCGCCCGCACCGCCGGTAGGGGAGTCGTTCGTATCGGTCGCCGTCGGCCGTGTAAGTCATGGTCACGAGTATTTCAGCCCGCTCCCGCCGCCGGGCCGCCGGTGATCGTCCGGCGATGGCGGCGTCGCCGGTCAGGGCTCGGGGAGCTCGTGCTTGAGGACCTTGCCGGCGGGGTTGCGGGGGAGGGCGCCGAGGAAGACGACCTCGCGTGGCACCTTGTGGCGGGCGAGGTTGGCGGCGACGTGCTGCTTGACGTCGTCGCCGGTGAGGCCGTCGGCGACGACGAAGGCGCGCAGGCGGTGGCCGAACTCCTCGTCCGGGACGCCGACGACGGCCGCCTCGGCGATGGCGGGATGCGCGGCGAGCAGGTCCTCGACCTCGCCCGGATGGACGTTCTCCCCGCCCGAGACGATCATGTCGTCCGCGCGGCCGTCCACGTGCAGCCGGCCGCCGGAGTCCAGGTGGCCGAGGTCGCCGACGGCCATCAGGCCGCGGACCTCCTCCTTGCCGCCCCCGCCGGTGTAGCCGCCGAAGCGGGCGGGGGAGTCGACGAAGATCCGGCCGGTGGCGCCGGGCGGGACAGGGCGGTCGCCGTCGCCGAGGACGGCCACCGTCGTCCCGGCGGGCGGACGGCCGACGCAGCCGGGGGCGGCGGCCAGGTCGTCCGGGGTGGCGATGGTGATGCAGGACGCCTCGGTCGAGCCGTAGAAGTTGTACAGGACCGGCCCGAACGCCTCGGCGGTGCGGCGGCCGAGGGCCGGGTCCAGCCGCGCCCCGCCCGTCATGATCACCTTGAGCCGGGACAGGTCGCCGGCGTCGAGCGCGGGCGAGGCGAGCAGCCGGTTCAGCATGACCGGGACGGCGATCAGCGACGTGCAGCGGTGCTCGGCCAGGTCGTTCAGGACCTGCGCGGCGTCGAAGCGGCGGCGCACCACGAGCGTGGAGCCGAGGCCGATCGCGAGGACGGCGCAGGTCAGCCCGAACCCGTGGAAGAGCGGTGGGCCGACGAACATCGCCTCGCGGCCGCGGAACGGGACCTTCGACAGGATGCCGCCGGGCAGCGCCATCGACGGCGACTGCGAGCGCGGCGCGCCCTTCGGACGGCCGGACGTGCCGCTGGTGAGGATCACCATCGAGCCGTGCCGGGACGGGGCGGGCGGGGGAGCGGGGTCGCCCTCCGCGATCAGCTCTTCGAGGTCGGCGTCGGTGTGGCGGGGGAGTTCGAGGCCGCCGGCGACGGCCTCGAACTCCTCGTCGTGCACCAGGACGGTCACGCCTTCGCGGGTGACCGCGTCGCGCAGTTGCGGGGCGGCGAAGTCGGTGTTGAGGAACAGTACGGACGCGCCTGTCTTGGCCGCCGCCGACATGGCCTCCAGCAGGCCGCGGTGGTTGCGGCACAGGATGCCGACCGTGGAGCCCGCACCGACGCCGCGTGCCCGCCACGCGTTGGCGAGGGCGTTGCAGCGCCGCTCCAGGTCCGCGAAGGTCAGCGGGCCCTGCTCGTCCACGAGCCCGACGCGGCCGGGGAAGCGGTGCGCCGGCAGCGACGTGGCGGCGCCGAGCGGCCCGTACGCGCGCAGGGCGCGCCCCGTCGCCCGCAGGGCGGCCGGCGGCATCGGGCCGACCATCCCCGCGCGGACGGCGGCCCGCAGCCCGGTCAGCTCGGCGGACACCCTGGAGAACGTGACCATGTGCGCAGCGTAGTGAACGGTGAAACAGATTCACAACATCTGTCCCTTTGTCTGCTCGGTGCTTCATCCCTCGAGGGCGCCATGTCGACAAAGAAACCCCGGTGCGGCTGTCATGTCTGCCAGGCGTGAACGGACGCCGATCGTGGCAGGAAGAACCAGAGATACGCGGACGAGGAGGTCCCGGTGGTCGTGCTGCGCAGCTATGTGTCGGGTTCTTGGCGTGCTCCGGAGGACGAGGGCGCGCCGTTGCACGACGCCGTCACGGGGGAGGAGATCGCGCGGATCTCCTCGGCGGGGATCGACATGGGCGCCGCCCTGCACCACGGGCGGGCGGTCGGCGGCCCGGTGCTGCGGGAGCTGACCTTCCACCAGCGCGCGTCGCTGCTGAAGGCTTTGGCCTCGCACCTGAGGGAGCACCGGGAGGAGCTGTACGCGCTGTCGGCGCGGACGGGCGCCACCCTCGGCGACTCCAAGTTCGACGTCGACGGCGGCATCGGCGTGCTGCTCGGCTACGCGAGCAAGGGCAAGCGCGAACTGCCGAACGACACGGTGCTGGTGGAGGGCGCCGTCGAGCCGCTCGGCAAGGGCGGCACTTTCGTCGGCCAGCATCTGTGCACCTCGTCGCGCGGCATCGCGGTGCAGATCAATGCGTTCAACTTCCCGGTGTGGGGGCCGCTGGAGAAGCTCGCGCCCGCCTTCCTCGCCGGCGTGCCGAGCCTGATCAAGCCGGCGAGCCAGACCGCGTACCTGACCGCCCGGCTGGTCGAGCTGATCGTCGAGTCGGGGCTGCTGCCGGAGGGCAGCGTGCAGCTGGTCTGCGGCGACCCGCGCGACCTGCTCGACCACCTGACCGAGCAGGACATCGTGGCGTTCACCGGCTCGGCCTCCACGGCGAGGCTGCTGCGCACGCATCCCGCGGTCGTCGGCAACGCCGTCCGGTTCAACGCCGAGGCCGACTCGCTGAACTGCTCGGTCCTCGGCCCGGACGCGACGCCCGGCACTCCGGAGTTCGACCTGTACGTCAAGCAGCTCGTCGCGGAGATGACGGTCAAGGCCGGGCAGAAGTGCACCGCGATCCGCCGCGCGCTCGTCCCGGCCCCGCTGGTCGACGACGTCACCGAGGCCGTCCGGGAGCGGCTGGCGAAGGTGACCGTCGGGAACCCGGCGAACCCGGACGTGCGGATGGGCGCCCTTGCCACCCTCGACCAGCGCGAGGAGGTCCGGCGGTCGCTCAAGGCGCTGACGGACGCCGGCCGGATCGTGTTCGGCGACCCCGAGCGGGTCGAGGTGAAGGGCGCGGACGCCGAGCGCGGCGCGTTCATGTCCCCGGTGCTGCTGCGCGCCGACGACACCGCGCGCGCCGAGCCGCACGAGGTCGAGGCGTTCGGCCCGGTCAGCACCCTCATGCCGTACGCGGACGCGGCGGACGCCGTCGCGCTGGCGGCGCGCGGCCGGGGCAGCCTCGCCGGGTCCGTGGTGACGGCCGACCCCGAGTTCGCGCGCGAGGTCGTCCTCGGCCTGGCGCCCTGGCACGGGCGGCTGCTGGTCCTGAACTCCGAGGACGCCAAGGAGTCCACCGGCCACGGGTCGCCGCTGCCCGCGCTCGTCCACGGCGGACCCGGGCGCGCCGGCGGCGGCGAGGAGATGGGCGGGATCCGCGGCGTCGTGCACCACATGCGGCGCACCGCCGTCCAGTCCGGGCCCGCGATGCTCACCGCGCTCACCGGCCGCTGGGTGCCCGGGACCGACCGCACCGTCACCGACGAGCACCCGTTCCGCAAGCACCTGGAGGACCTGCGGGTCGGCGACACTGCGGTCGGCGGGCCGCGCGTCGTCACGCTCGAGGACGTCGAGCACTTCGCCGAGTTCACCGGCGACACCTTCTACGCCCACACCGACGAGGAGGCGGCGCGGGCCAACCCGCTGTTCGGCGGGCGCGTCGCGCACGGGTACCTCGTCGTGTCGTTCGCGGCGGGCCTGTTCGTCGACCCCGACCCGGGCCCGGTGCTGGCCAACTACGGGCTGGAGAACCTGCGGTTCCTCACCCCGGTCAAGCCCGGCGACGAGCTGACGGTGACGCTCACCGCCAAGCAGATCTCGCCGCGCGAGGGCGCCGGCCACGGCGAGGTCCGCTGGGACACCGACGTCACCAACCAGGACGGGGCGTCCGTCGCCAGGTACGACGTGCTGACGCTGGTGGCCAAACGGTCCGAGCGCGGCTAGAACGAGAAGGGGGCGTCCGCGGGGAGACGTCGAAGCGCCGCCGGCGACGGGGAGCACCGATGATCAGTCCCCTGCACATCCAGACGGTGCGCGAGGTCGTGCGCACCGGATCGTTCGCGGACGCCGCCCGCAACCTCGGGTACACCGCGTCCGCCGTCTCCCAGCAGGTCGCCGCGCTGGAGCGCGCCTGCGGGCTGGTGCTGTTCGAGCGCCGGGCCCGCAGCGTGCGGCCGACCAGCGCGGCGTTCCTGCTGGTCAGCAAGGGCAACGACGTCCTGTCGGCGCTGGCCACGCTGGAACGGGAGCTGCGCACCGTCGCCAGCGGCGAGCGCGGCGCGCTGCAGCTCGGCAGCTTCCCGACCGCGAGCTCCCGCATCCTGCCGCGGGTGCTGGCGGAGCTGTCGCGGGTCCGGCCCGGCACCGAGATCACGCTCGCGGAGGGCGAGTCGGACGAGCTGCTGCCCGAGCTGCTCGACGGCGACCTCGACCTGCAGCTCGTCTACCGGTACGACCTGTTCCCGCGCGGCTGGCCCGACCAGGTCATCGAGACGCCGGTGATGGACGAGAACCTGGTGCTGTGCGTGCCGGCCGGCCATCCGCTGTCCGGCCGCCGCACCGCGCGGCTGCTCGACCTGGAGCCGGAGACGTGGATCGCCGGACGTCCCGACAGCCGCGGCGCGCAGGCGCTGCTGCGGCTGTGCGGCACCGCCGGGTTCACGCCGAACATCGCCTTCCGCAGCAACGACTATGCGGTGGTCTGCGGGCTCGTCGGCTGCGGTCTCGGGATCGCGCTCGTCCCGGCGCTCGGTTGCGTCCCGCATCCGGGCCTGCGGACGTTGCGGCTCAGCCGCCGCACCCCGCGCCGCCACGTGACCGTGCTGCGCCGCGCCACCAACACCAACCCCCTGGTCAAGGACGTGCTGCGGGGGCTGATGGACGTGGCGCGCGACGTCGAGGCGGAGATCAGCGGCGCCACCGGCCCGTGAGCCGCCCCTGTGCGGGCACGTCAGACGCAGTTGATCTCCGGGCGGAGGCGGTCGCCGGCGAACCGGGCGGCATGCAGGGGGGCGACGTCCACGAACGGCTCGCGGCGCAGGTACAGGTCGCGGACGACCTCGCCGACCGCAGGTCCCTGCAGGAACCCGTGCCCGGAGAACCCGGTCGCGTACAGGAACCGGGACACCGCGGAATCCTCGCCGATCAGCGCGTTGTGGTCGGGCGTGACCTCGTACAGCCCGGCCCACCCGCCGGCCAGGCCCGCGTCGAGGAGGCGGGGCGCGCGGGCGGCGATGGCCTCGGTGAGGCGCGGCAGCCACGCGTCCGACCGGTCGAGCGCGAAGCCGGGCCGCTCGTCGGGATCGGACATGCCGAGCATCAGCCCCTCGCCTTCGCCGTGGAAGTAGAACGAGGTGGTGAAGTCGATCGTCATCGGCACCGGGCGGGGCAGGTCCGGCATCGGCCCGGTGAAGGCGATCTGCCGCCGCAGCGGTTCCACCGGCAGGGCGACGCCCGCCATCGCGCCCACCCGCGCCGACCAGGCCCCGGCGGCGCACACGACGGCGGACGCGGCGATCCGTCCCCGCGAGGTCTCCACCGCCCGGATCTCGCCGCCGGCCGCGTCGATGCCGAGGACCTCGCAATGCGTGAGCAGCGTCGCGCCGTGCCGCCGCGCTCCGGTCGCGTAGCCGAGGACGACCGACTCCGGCGTGCAGTGCCCGTCGTCCGGGGAGAACGCGGCGGCCAGCAGGCCGCCGGTCTCGATGAGCGGGGACAGCCGCCGCGCCTCCGCCACCGAGACCATCCGGCTCGGTACACCGAGGTCGTTCTGCAGGGCGACGCTCTCCTCGAACGCCGCGACGTCCTCCGGCCGCGACAGCAGGAACAGGTAGCCGACACGGCGCAGGTCGATCTCCTGCCCGGGCCGTTCGCCGAACCGCGCGAACGCCTCCAGGCTGCGGGCCCCGAGGCGGATGTTCACCTCGTCGGAGAACTGCGCCCGCACCCCGCCCGCCGCCTTGCACGTCGAGCCGGAGCCCAACTCGTCCCGCTCGGCCAGCACCACCCGCACCCCGGCCTCGGCGAGGTGGAACGCGATGCTCGTCCCCATCACCCCGCCGCCGATGACGACGACGTCCGCCTCGGACCCCATGCTCGCCCTACAGCCGGAAGTCGAGGTCGGGGGCGATCGCGCGGACGTCCATCTGCGCCTTCTGGAGCCGCCCCGAGTGGTCCCAGTTCATCGACTGCCAGCGGGTGAACTGGTCCAGCACCCAGACGCCGGACTGGCGGCTTCCGTTGCCGGACCGCCCGTTCCCGCCGAACGGCAGGTGCGCCTCCGCGCCGGACGTCGAGTTGTTCACGCTGACCATCCCGGCGGAGATCCGCCGCCGGAACCGGAACACCTTCGCCGGGTCGGTGGTGTAGATCGACGCGGACAGACCGTAGCCGGGCGCGTTCGCCAGCGCGATCGCCTCGTCCAGCGTCCGGTAGGGGGCGACGCCGATGACCGGGCCGAACGTCTCGTTCATGAACAGCTCGTCGCCGGGGCCGACCCCGTCGACGATGACCGGGTGGTAGAAAAGGCCGGCCTCGGGGTCCCCGACGAAGCCGGCGCGGGGGTTCGCGGCCGTGATCCGCCCGGTGCCGGACGAGCCGTGCACCGCGTGGCCGGGGCCGATCCAGCCGAGCGTCTTCTCGAAGCCGCCGGCGAACCGCTCGTTGATGAGCGGGCCGTACAGGACGTCCTCGAACGGGTCGCCGACCGGCGCCGCGCGCACCGCCTCGTCCAGCAGCCGGACGAACGCGCCGTGCAGCGACTCGTGCACGATCGCCGTCCCGAGGGACGTGCAGCGCTGCCCGGCCGTCCCGAAGCCGGAGAACAGCGCGCCCTCGACGGCGAGCGGGAGGTCGGCGTCCTCGGTCACCACCATCGGGTTCTTGCCGCCCAACTCCAGGCACGGCGTCTGGAGGTGCCGCCCGCACAGCTCGCCGATCCGCGACCCGACCTCCGTCGAGCCCGTGAACCCGACCTTGTCGACGAGCCCCTCGCCGAGCGCCCGCTCCAGCCCCGCGTAGGTCTCCGGGCCGTCGGCGAAGACCACGTTGAGCACGCCGGCGGGCAGGCCCGCGTGCGCGAACAGCCGGTAGAACGCCTCGGCGCACGCCGCCGCGTACTCGGCGGGCTTCCACACCACCGCGTTCCCGCACAGCAGCGCCGGGACGATGTACCAGGACGGCACCGCCACCGGGAAGTTCCCCGCCGTGACGACCGCGACGACGCCGACCGGATCGCGGAAGGTGAACAGCTGCTTGTCCGGCATCTCGGACGGGACGGTCTGCCCGTACAGCCGCCGTCCCTCGCCGAGGAAGAACGCGCACGTGTCGGCGATCTCCTGGACCTCGCCGAGCGCCTCGGCGTACGGCTTGCCGACCTCGCGGGCGACGACGCGGGCCAGCGCCGGCGTGTTCGCCTCGACCAGCCGGCCGATCGACGCGACGACCTGGCCGCGGACCGGCGCCGGGACGTCGCGCCAGGCGTCCTGCGCCGTGCGCGCCGCGCGGCAGGCCCGGACGAGGCCGGCGGCGTCCGCGAGGGACACCTCCGCGACCAGGTCGGTGACGCGGGACGGGTCGGTGGAACGGTACGAGCGCGGCCCCGCCGGGATCCGGGCGCCGCCGATGACGGAGGTGAGCACGGTTCCCACACTGAACGGGCCGCGGCAGCCGGCCAAGATCGGGCAGAGCACGGCTTGCTTATCCCGAGGCCAAGGCCGGCTGAGGCTTCGCCCGCCGAGCACGCGCGCCGAGCGTCCCTCGGCCGGCCGCCGGCCGGTTCGCCGCGTCGCGCGCGGGAGTCGACCGGACGGCGGGCGCGCGCGATGCTCGTTACCGGACCGCCCACCGCACCGCAGGAGCCCGCATGGCCGAGCCCGCCGACGTCCACTTCCTGGAGCAGGCCGCGTCGCTGGAACCGCCGGACGAGCCGAGGGCGCCCGGCCCGCTCGGCGACGCCGAGTGCCTGCGGCTGTTCGACGCCCAGCTCGGCAGCCGGCACCTCGACCTCGCGGCGCGATGGCTGCGCTCGCAGGACCGCGGCTACTACACGATCGGGTCGTCCGGCCACGAGGGCAACGCCGCCGTCGCCGCGGCACTGCGCCCGGACGATCCGGCCCTGCTGCACTACCGGTCCGGCGCGTTCTTCCTGGAGCGGGCCCGGCAGGCCGGTGAGGCGGACCCGCTGCGGGACGTGTTGCTGGGCGTGGTCGCGGCGGCGGAGGAGCCGATCGCGGGCGGGCGGCACAAGGTGTTCGGCAGCCGCCGCCTGCACATCGTCCCGCAGACCTCCACGATCGCCTCCCACCTGCCGCGCGCGCTGGGCGTCGCGTTCGCGATCGAGCGGGCGGTGCGCCTCGGCGTTCCGTCGCCGTGGCCGCGCGACGCGGTGGCGGTGTGCAGCTTCGGCGACGCGTCCGCCAACCACTCGACGGCGGCGGGCGCGATCAACGCCGCGGTCAACTGCGGATTCCAAGGGCTGCCGATGCCATTGCTGCTCGTCTGCGAGGACAACGGCATCGGCATCAGCGTCCGCACCCCGCCCGGCTGGATCGAGGCCGCCTACGGCTCCCGGCCCGGCCTCGCCTACTTCCAGGCCGACGGCTGCGACATCGAGGACGCCTATGCGGTGTCGCGCCGGGCCGCCGGCTGGGTCCGCGAGCACCGCCGCCCCGCCTTCCTGCACCTGCGGACCGTCCGGCTGATGGGACACGCCGGCTCGGACGTCGAGTCGTCCTACCGCACGCCCGCCGAGATCGCCGCGGACCTCGGCGCCGACCCGCTGCTGCGCACCGCCCGCCTGCTCGTCGACCGGGGCATCGCGACCGCCGACCGGATCGTCCGGCTGTACAAGGCCAAGCGGCACGACGTCCTGCGGCGCGCGGCGCAGGTGCGGGCCGCCCCGCGCCTGGCGTCCGCCGCGGAGGTGACGGCGCCGATCAGGTACTGCGATCCCGCGCCGATGGCGGAGGCTCCCGGGCAGGGGGAGCCCGCGACGGTTGCGCAGGCGATCAACCGGACGCTCGGCGACCTGCTCGGCGAGCGTCCGGGCATGCTCGTGTTCGGCGAGGACGTCGCGCGCAAGGGCGGCGTCTACGGCGTCACGCGCGGCCTGGCGAAGCGGGCCGGGGCGGCGCGGGTGTTCGACACGATCCTGGACGAGCAGTCGGTCCTCGGGCTCGCGCTCGGACTCGGCCTCGCGGGCATGCTGCCCGTGCCGGAGATCCAGTACCTCGCCTACCTGCACAACGCCGCCGACCAGATCCGGGGCGAGGCGGCGACGCTGCCGTTCTTCTCGTCGGGCCGGTACCGCAACCCGATGGTCGTCCGCATTGCCGGATACGCCTACCAGAAGGGCTTCGGCGGCCACTTCCACAACGACAACGCCGTGGCGGCCCTGCGCGACGTCCCCGGACTGGTCATCGCGTCACCGAGCCGCCCCGACGACGCCGCCGGGATGCTGCGCGCCTGCGCGGACGCCGCCGAGCACGACGGCCGCGTCTGCCTGTTCCTGGAGCCGATCGCGCTCTACCACGCCCGCGACCTGCACGAAGACGGCGACGCCGGATGGCTGGCCCCGGCCGGCGGCACGGTCCTGATCGGACGCGGCCGCACCTACGGCGACGGCCGCGACCTGACCATCGTCACGTTCGCCAACGGGCTGCGCATGAGCCTGCGGGCCGCGCGCCGCCTGGAGGACGAGGGCGTCCGGTGCCGGGTGCTCGACCTGCGCTGGCTCGCCCCGCTGCCCGTGGACGACCTGCTGCGGGAGGCGCGCGCGACCGGCGCCGTTCTCGTCGCGGACGAGACGAGGCGGACCGGCGGCGTGTCCGAGGGCGTCCTGGCCGCGCTCGCCGACGCCGGGTTCGACGGCCGCGCCGCCCGCGTCGCGAGCGAGGACAGCTTCATCCCGCTCGGCGACGCCGCCGCCCACGTGCTGCTGTCGGAGGACGCCGTCGTCGGCGCCGCCGCGCGGCTCCTCAGCCGGTCTCGATGACGGGGTCGCCGCCGAGGTAGGCGGCCTTCACGCGGTCGTCGCCCGCCAGTTCGGCGGCCGGGCCGTCCAGCACGATGCGGCCGGTCTCCAGCACGTACGCGCGGTCGGCGAGGCGGAGCGTCTGGTGGGCGTTCTGCTCCACGATCAGGATCGTCGCGCCCTGGTCCCTGATCTCGCGCACCACCCGCATCACCTGCTGCGCCGTACGCGGCGCCAGCCCCATCGTCGGCTCGTCCAGGGCGAGCAGCCGGGGCCGCAGCATCAGCGCGCGGCCGATGGCCAGCATCTGCTGCTCGCCGCCTGACAGCAGCCCGGCGAGCTGCCCGCGCCGCTCCCCGAGGCGCGGGAACATCGCGTACACCTCCTCGCGGCGGGCGCTCACCGCGGCCCGGTCGCGGCGCCGCAGGTAGCCGCCGAGCAGCAGGTTCTCCGCGACCGTCAGCGCGGGGAACACCCGGCGGCCCTCCGGCACGTGCCCGAGCCCCGCCGCGACGACCCGGTGCGCGTCGAGCCGGGTGATGTCGCGGCCGTCGAACTCGACCCGTCCCGACCGGGCCCGGTGCAACCCGGTGACGGTGCGCAGCGCGGTCGTCTTGCCCGCGCCGTTGCTGCCGAGCAGCGCGACGATCTCGCCCTCGGCGACCTCGAAGGAGATCCCGGCCAGCGCCTCGACCTGCCCGTAGCGGCTGTGCAGGTCCGTCACCCGCAGCAGGGCCGGCCCGGTGGCCCCGGTGGCCCCGGTCATCCCAGCACCTCCGTGACGAGGTCGGTCTCCGGGTCGTCCGGCACGCCGAGATAGGCCGCGATCACCCGCGGGTCCGCCTGGACCTCGGCGGGCGGGCCCTCCGCGATCGCCCGGCCGTTCTCCAGCACGGTGACCCGATCGGAGATCGACATGACCAGCGCGACGTCGTGCTCGATCAGCACCACGGCCGTGCCGAGCCCGCTGATCCGCGCGATCAGCTCCATCAGCGCGCGCTTCTCGGTCGGGTTGGCGCCCGCGGCGGGCTCGTCCAGCAGCAGCACCCGCGGCTCGGCGGCGAGCGCCCGCGCGATCTCCAGCCGGCGCCGGTCGCCGTAGGCGAGGCCTTCGGCGGGACGGTCAGCCGCGCCGGCCAGCCCGACGAAGTCCAGGCAGCGGCGGACGGCGTCCAGGTCGGCGCGGCGCGGCGGGTGCAGCAGCGCCCGGTCGCGGGCGAACCGGCCGATCAGCACGTTCTCGGCGACGGTCATCTCGTCGAACAGCCGGATGCTCTGGAACGTGCGGGCCAGCCCGGCGGCGGCGACCCGGTGCGGGGACAGCCCGCGCACTCGCCGCCCGGCGAGCGTCACCGTGCCGCGCGACGGCGGGATCAGCCCGGTGATGCAGTTGAACGCGGTGGTCTTGCCCGCGCCGTTCGGGCCGATCACGCTCACCACCTGGCCCGCGGCGGCGCGCAGCCGCAGGTCCTCGACGGCCGTGACGCCGCCGAACGCCCGGGACAGGCCGTCCACCTCCAGCAGCGCGCCCGTCCCGGCCACGGCGGGCCGGGCCTCGGCCGGCGCCCGCGCGGGCAGCCGGAACCGGCGCGGCCGGGCCGGCCACACCCCCTGGGGCCGCAGGATCACGATGGCGATCAGCAGCAGCGCGAAGAACAGCCCCCGGTACTCCTGCACGGTCCGCAGCGCCTCGGGCAGCGCGACGATGACCACCGCGCCGACCAGCACCCCCGGCCGGCTGCCCATCCCGCCGATGATCACCACCAGCAGGATCATCAGCGAGGTCAGGAACGTGAAGCTGGACGGGTCGATGGTGCCGAGCTGCGCCGCGTTCAGCGGCCCCGCGACCGCGCCGACCGCGGCGCCGAGCACGTAGGCGAGCAGCTTCACCCTGCGGGACGGGACGCCGACCGCCTCGGCGGCGGTGTCGTCGGACCGGATCGCCCGCCACGCGTACGCCAGCCGCGTCCGTGCCAGCAGGCCCGTCGCGACCAGCACCACGACGAAGAACGCCAGTGCCAGGTGGAAGAAGCCGGTGGGCGTGACGATCTGCCGGCCGCCGACCGAGACCGGCGGGATCCCGGTCAGCCCGTTCGGGCCGCCGGTGACGTCCAGGTTCACCACCGTGATCCGGATGATCTCGCCGAAGCCGAGCGTGACGATCGCGAGGTAGTCGCTGCGCAGCCGCAGCGTCGGATACCCGATCACGACGCCGGCGGCCGCCGCGGCGAGCACCGCCGCCGGCAGCGTCAGCCAGAAGTTCCAGTGCCACTTCAGCATCAGCAGCCCCGACGTGTACGCGCCGATCGCGAAGAACGCGGCGAAGCCGAGGTCGAGCAGCCCGGCGTAGCCGACGACGACGTTGATGCCGAGCCCGAGGATCGCGTAGATGAGGATCGTCCCGGCGACGGTGATCTGGTAGTCGTCCATCACCTGCCCGCCGGCCAGTGCGAGCACGACCAGGAGCGGCCAGCCCCCGTGCCGCAGCACCAGGTCGCGGGCCCTCATGCGCGCTCCACGACGCGCTCGCCGAACAGGCCGGTCGGCCGCAGCGCCAGCACCGCGATCAGCAGCCCGAAGATGATCACATCCGTCCAGCGGGACGAGACGTACCCGGCGGCGAACGACTGGACGAGCCCGATGCACACCCCCGCGACCATCGTCCCCGGCAGGTTCCCGATCCCGCCGAGCACGGCGGCGGTGAACGCGCGCAGCCCGATCAGGAAGCCCATCCCGAAGCTGATCTGCACGTAGTACAGCCCGTACATGACGCCGGCCGCGCCCGCGAGCACGGACCCGGCGAAGAACGTGATGAGGACGAGCCGCTCCACGTTGATGCCCTGCAGCCGCGCGGCGTCCCGGTCCATCGCCAGCGCCCGCATCGCCGCGCCCGTGACGGTGCGCGTGACGAACAGCCACAGGCCCGCCATCAGCGCCAGCGACACCAGGACGAGCGTGAGCTGGCCGTAGGTGACGCGGACGGTCCCGCTGAAGATCCGGCCGCCGTCCAGCACCCCCGGATACGACTTGAACCGGGCGTGCGTCAGGTCCTTCACGCCCTCCTCCAGCGCCAGTGACACCCCGATCGCGGCGATCAGCAGCGCCAGCCGGGGCGAGGACAGCAGCGGGACGTAGGCGGCGCGGGCGATGCCGGTGCCGACGATCCCGGTGGCCAGGGCGCCCGCCACCACGGCGGCGAGCACGGCGGGCCAGGCCGCCCCGCCGGTGACGCCGAGCGTGGTCAGCACCCCGTACCCGGTGAACGCCCCGATCATGAACACGTCGCCGTGCGCGAAGTTGATCAGCCGCACGACGCCGTAGATCATCGAGTAGCCGAGCGCGATCAGCGCCAGGAACGCCCCGATGGTCAGGCCGTTCACCAGGTACTGGACGAATTCGCTCATGCGGCCGCGCTCACGAGCTCTTGGCGTCCACCCAGGCGCCGCTCTTGTCGAGCTTCTTGTAGGCGGTGAACGCGCCGTTCTGCACGTGGACGGTGATGTAGAGCGGGTCGGTCCGGTCGCCCTTCGCGTCGAAGGTGATGGGGCCGGTGATGCCGGGGAAGTCCTTGACGCCGTGCAGGCCCTTGATGATGTCGGCGCCCTTCGTCCCGGTCTGCCCGATGACCTTCGCGAGGACCTTCACCGCGTCGTACTCGTAGACCGAGAACGGCCCGGGGTCGGCGCCGTTCTTCGCCTTGTAGGCGGACACGAACGCCGACGCGGCGGGCAGGTCCTTCGCGAGCGGAGCGGTCGTGGCGATGTAGCCCTCCGCCGCCGAGCCGGCCGTCTTCAGGACGGTCGAGTCGGTGGTGGCGTCCCCGCCCATCAGCGTGAACTTCAGCCCGAGCTGCTTCATCAGGAGCCCGGCCTCGGCGTAGTAGCCGGTGAAGTACAGCACGTCCGGCTTCGTCGAGGCGATCTTCGTCAGGACCGGGCTGTAGTCGGACTGGCCGGGCTGCAGCGCGTCCTCGTAGACGACCTGCCCGCCCGCCTGCTTCACCGAGGCCGCCGCCGCGTCCGCGAGGCCCTTGGCGTAGGTGGTGTTGTCGTGCAGCAGCGCGATCCGCTTCGCGCCGAGCGGCCCGGTCATGAACTTCGCGGCGACCAGGCCCTGGTTGTCGTCGCGCCCGCAGGTCCGGAACACCTTGCCCTTGCCGGTGTCGGTCAGCGACGGGTTGGTGGAGGCGTCCATGACGAACGGAACGTTCCGCCGCCCGTAGATCGGGATCGCGGGCACCGCGGCGCCCGAGCAGTAGCCGCCCGCGACCGCGACGACGCCGCTGTTGAGCAGCTTCTGCGCGGCCTGCGCGCCCTGCTGGGCGCTGCACTGGTCGTCCGCCTGGACGATCCTGATCTTCTTGCCCTTCACCCCGCCGGCCTTGTTGACCTCGTCGGCGGCCACCTTCGCGGCGGCGAGGATGTCCTGTCCGGCGGAGGCGGAGTCGCCGCTCAGCGGGGCCGGCACGCCGATCCTGACGTCGCCGGATCCGCCGGAGCCGCCCGACCCGCAGCCGGCGGCGAGCGGGACCAGCAGCAGCCCGGCGCCGGCCGCGGCGAGCCCGGGCGATCGCGCTCCGCGGCGCCGTGTTCTCGAGGACGTCATCGGTGCTCCCTCGCTCGTCAGGCGGGTCGGCAAAAGCGTGATCCGTCGCGGCACGGGCGTCGAGACGACGAAGCATGCGATCTCGTGGAGTGATCGGTAAGCACCGCTTGCCCTCCCGGCCTCGACAGCGCGGGGAGCGGGTCGCGAGGATCGGCGCATGGCCGACGTCCTGCTGCTGTCCGCCCCCGACGTGCGCGCGGTGTTCGACCTGCCGGCCGCGATCGAGTCGCAGCGCGCCGCGTTCGCGGCGCTCGGCACGGGAGAGGCGCGGCTCGCGCCGCGGGCCCTGCTGGACGGCCCGGACGGCGGCGTCGCCTTCGGCTACCTGTCGCGGCTGCCCGGGGCCGGCGCGGTGGCGAAGTTCGGCAGCGTCACGCCGGGCAACGCCGCGCGCGGCCTGCCGACCGTCGCGGCGCTGGTGATCGTGCAGGACCCGGTGGACGGACGGCCCGTCGCGATCATCGAGGGCGAGGCCGTCACGACGCCGCGGACCGCTGCGGCGAGCGCGGTCGCCGCCGACCACCTCGCGATCCCGGACGCGTCCCGGCTCGCCGTCGTCGGCTGCGGCGTTCAAGGCCGCGCGCACGTGCGGGCCATGCTCCGGGTGCGTCCGATCGGACGGGTGACCGTGGCCTGCCGCAACTCCGAGACGTGCGGCGCCGCCGCCGAACTGGCCGCCGAACTGGAACTTCCGGTCGAGGGGGCCGGGGACGTCCGCGCGGCCGTCGCCGACGCGGACATCGTGGTCACCGCCACCACCAGCGCGGAGCCGGTCGTCCTCGGCGAGTGGCTCCCACCCGGCTGCACAGTGCTGAGCGTCGGGTCGTTCGCGCCCGACCGCTGCGAGGTCGACGGCGCGGTCCTCGCCCGCGCGGCCACCGTCGTGGTCGACGACGTGGCGACCGCCCTGCGCCAGGCCGGCCCGATCGTGGCGGGCGTCCGCGACGGGCGGCTGAGCGAGGACCGGATCCGGCCGCTCGGCCCGATCGTCGCCGGACTCGCACCCGGCCGCGCCGCGCCGGGCGACGTGGTCTTCTACAACAGCGTCGGCCTGGGCGTGCAGGACGCCGCGGCGGCGGCCGTCATCGTCGACCGGGCGCGCGCCGCCGGAGCGGGCAGGCTCGTCGCGCTGTAACGGGCCGGCCCGGGCGGGCGGTGGCGCCGTCGCCGGTAAACTACGTGTTCGTTAAAGCGAACGCAAGGGATGCGGGCGGACGGCGTCCCGCGAGCGAAGGGGGCGGCACGTGGGCGGTCCGGGCGATTCGGTGCGGGACGTGCTGGCGGGCAACCTGCGCCGCGCGCGGCTGGAGCTCGGCCTCTCGCTGTCGGAGCTGTCGCGCCGGTCGAAGATCGGCAAGGCGACGCTCTCCCAGCTGGAGGCCGGTGCCGGCAACCCCACCATCGAGACGGTGTTCAGCCTGTCGCGCGCCCTGGAGGTGCCGATCTCCGACCTGCTGGACCACCAGGCGCCGACCGGGCTGACCGTGGTGCGCGGCGCCGACGTCGAGGTGCTGCGCGGCGAGGGCGTCGACCTGCGCCCGCTGCGCGGGATCGAGTCCGGCGGGGCGATCTTCGAGGTGTACGACCAGCAGGTCAGGGCCGATTCCCGGCAGGACTCGCTCGGCCACGTCGGCACCGAGCACACCATCGTGCAGGCGGGCCGGCTGGGCGTTCGGGTGGACGACCGGGAGGTCGAGCTCGGGCCCGGCGACTACGTCGGCTTCGACGCCCGGCTGCCGCACGCCTACACCGCGCTCGACGGGCCCGTCCGCTCCGTGCTGCTCCTGCAGTACCGCTCTGACCAGCGGCTTCACTCCACGCCCGCGGAGCCGCCGCATCTGGTCGAGACGCCGTGACCGCGGTCTCATCCGCGCGTTGACAGCGCGCCGGGGCCGACATACTCTCGGGCTCGTTCGGTTTAACGAACGACCTTGATGGTGATGGCGTGGCGGGAGGGTCGATGACGCGGGTCGTGGTGCTGGGCGCCGGGATGGTCGGTGCGGCCTGCGCCCGCGAGCTGGCCCTCGCCGGATTCCCGGTCACGGTCGTCGACCGCTCCGGCCCGGCGGCGGGCACCACCGCGCACGGCGAGGGCAACGTCCTGGTCTCCGACAAGGGGCCCGGCCCCGAGTTGGAGCTGGCGAAGCTGTCCCGCGAGCTGTGGCCCGCGATCCTGGACGGCGACCCGAACGCGAGCGCCGCCGAATGGGACCCCAAGGGCGGCATCGTCGTCGCCACCACCGCCGAAGGCGCCGCCGCGCTCACCGGGTTCGCCGAGGGTCAGCGCAAGGCCGGGGTCGCCGCCCACGACATGGACGCCGCGGACCTCGCCGCCGCCGAGCCCCACCTCACCCGGGACGTCGCCAAGGCCGTCCGCTACCCCGAGGACGCGCAGGTGCAGCCCGCCGGGGCCGCGACCGCGCTGCTGGCCGCCGCCGTCCGGGCCGGCGCCGAGCTGCGCACCGGCTGCGAGGTGCTCGGCGCCGTCCGCCGCGGCGGCCGGATCACCGGCGTCCGCACCTCCGCCGGGACGATCGAGGGCGACGCCGTCGTCAACGCCGCCGGGCCGTGGTCGGGTGAGGTCGCCGAGAGGCTCGGCGTCCGGCTCGACGTCCGGCCCCGGCGCGGCGAGGTACTGGTGACCGCGCCGATGCCGCCGACCGTCTTCCACAAGGTCTACGACGCCGACTACGTGGGCGCCGTCGGCAGCGCCGCCGAGGAGCTCCAGGCCTCCGCCGTCGTCGAGGCCACCCGCGGCGGGACGATCCTGCTCGGCTCCTCGCGCCGCCGCGTCGGATTCGACGACCGGATCCGCCCCGAGGTGCTGTCGGTCATCGCGGCCAAGGCTTTGCGGCTGTTCCCGATGCTGGCCGGCGTGCCGGTGATCCGCGCCTACGGCGGGTTCCGCCCGTTCGTCCCCGACCACCTGCCGGTCATCGGCGCCGACCCGGAGCTGGACGGCCTCTGGCACGCCACCGGGCACGAGGGCGCCGGGATCGGTTTGTCCGCCGGGACCGCCGCCGTCCTGCGCGACCTGATGCTCGGCCGCGAGCCAGCGATCGACGCCGCGCCGTTCCGCGCCGACCGGCCCGCCGTCAAGTCCGAAGGAGAGAAATGAGCGAAGCGAACCGGGGGGCGCGGGGGGTCGCCCCCTCGCAAGGAGACGGCCTGTGAGCGCGAGACTCGTGCCCGCGGCCGGGGACGCGGCCGGGCGCCGCCCCGACGTCCCGCTGCGGATCACCGTGGACGGCGAGCCCGTCGACGGCGTCACCGGGCAGACGATCGCGGGCGTGCTGCTCGCCTCTGGGCGTCGCACGTGGCGGTCCGGGCCGTCCGGCGCCCCGCGCGGCGTGTTCTGCGGGATCGGCGCCTGCTTCGACTGCCTCGTCACCGTCAACGGCGTCCGCGACGTGCGGGCCTGCCGTCGCCGCGCGCACGACGGTGACGCCGTCGCCACCCAGTCACGTGGTGAGGACGCCCGATGAGCCGCCATGTCGTGGTCGTCGGCGCCGGGCCCGCCGGTCTCGGTGCGGCGGCGGGCGCGCTGCGCGCCGGTGCGGACGTCACGCTGGTCGACGCGTCCGAGCACCCCGGCGGCCAGTACCACCGAATGCTGCCCGACGCGTTCGCCGCCGCGCACCCCGGGCGCCTGCACCACGGCTGGCGCGGCTTCGAGCGGCTCCGCGACCACGTCCTCGGGCATCGGCGCTGCGACTGGTGGCCGGAGAGCACCGTCTGGTCGCTCGAACGGCCCGACGAGGGAGCGCCGATCGTCCACGTGCTGCGCGGCGAGGCCGACGCTGCCGGACGGGAACGGCACGTCCTGCGGCCCGACGCGCTGGTCCTCGCGCCCGGCGCCCACGACCGCGTCCTCCCGTTCCCCGGATGGGAGCTGCCCGGCGTCTACACCGCCGGCGCCGCGCAGGCGCTCGCCAAGGGGGAGCGCCTCGTCGTCGGCGACCCGGTCCTGATCGCCGGTTCTGGACCGTTCCTTCTCCCGGTCGCCGCGTCGCTGATCGAGGCCGGCGCCACCGTCCTGGAGGTGCTGGAGGCCAACCCCGCCGGGACCGTCGCGCGCGGCTGGACGCGCCGCCCATGGGAGCTGGCGTCGCAGGCCGGGAAAGCCGGGGAGCTGGCCGAGTACGCGGGGCTGCTGGCCCGGCACCGCGTCCCGTACCGGACGGGCCGCGCCGTGATCGAGGCCCGGGGCGACGGGCGCGTCGAAGAGGCGGTCACGGCGCGGCTGCGTCCCGACTGGTCGGTCGTCCCCGGCACCGAGCGGACCGTCCCGGTCGACGCGCTGTGCGTCACCCACGGCTTCAGCCCGCAGCTCGAACTGCCCGTCGCGGCCGGCTGCGCGCTGGCCCGCACGCCCGGCGGCGCGTTCACCGAGGTGGACGCCGACCAGCGCACCACGGCGCCCGGCGTCTACGCGGCCGGCGAGATCACCGGCATCGGCGGCGCGCCCGCCGCCCGCACCGAGGGCCTGCTCGCCGGCTGGATCGCCGGGGGAGGAGACCCCGGCGCCCGCGAGGCCGGGGCGCTGCGCCGCCCCCGCGAGCACGCCCG
>NZ_BAAAMR010000130.1:0-25056 GCF_039529375.1 Actinomadura napierensis | reverse complement strand
AGGCGCCGCCCGGCGACACGCGCCCGCGCCGCCGGTGCCCGGTGAAGGCGGCGCGCTCGGACAGCAGGCGCGCCCCGTCGAGGCGGGGCGCGCCCGTGATGCCGGCGAACCGCCCGGCCAGGTCCCGGGCCACCGCGGCGGCCCGGCCGGGCGGCAGCAGCGGCGGTCCGTCCGAGCGGCCCGACAGGACCACCGCGCCGCTCGCCGCCCACGCCGATGCCGCATCGCTGTCCGGTGGCATGAGGCTCACATTCCGGTCACGCGGGCTCCAGCGTGACGAGGTAGATCGCGTTGGGCCCGAGGTCGATGCTCTGGGTGTGGCTCCTGCCGGGCGTGACGGTCTTCTCGTCGACCATTTGGAGACCGGCCTTGGCGGGGTCGGTGAAGTAGTTGCTGGCCGTGCCGCAGGTCGGCCGGCAGCCGGGACATGTCGATGGTCGCGTGGTAGCTGTCGGTGCCGGTGTGCTGCCAGTTCCAGACCATCAGCGACGCGCCCGTGCGGTCCTTGGACGCGAGCGCGTAGACGCCGTTGTCGCCCTTGAGACCGCCCGAGGTGGCCGATACCCGGGTGTCCTTCATCTTGGACTGCATCAGCATCATGTTCCCGTAGGGCGTGAACGTATGGAGAACCGGCCCGTTGGGAGTGCGGGTCACCAGCTGGTCCTTGCGCTCCTCGATCCGGTGGCGGACGACCCAGTTGAACACGTGTGCCGTCCGGCGCGCGGCGCCCCGGTCGCTCGCTGCGGCACTGTCGGGTTCCCCATGCACTGCACCTCCTCCGGCCGCTCCTGGGTGTAGTAGGCGTGCGCGGGATGGTCCGGCGAGGTCGCCTCACCGGAGATGACGCAGTGCAACTCCAGCAGGCCCGGGTTCAGCGCGTTGTCGGCCGTGACCGCGAGCATGCCGCGCAGGCCCTCCAGCGGCCGTCCCGCGGGGTCGCGTCCTCCGGCCGCCTCCAGCAGGCGGGCGCTCTGCTCGGTGCGGAACTCCAGCACCGCGAGCAGAAGATCCTCCTTGCCCGGGAAATGGTGCAGCAGGCCGGTGTAGCTGATCCCGGCCCGCCTGGCGACGTCCTTCATCGTCACGCCGTAGAAGCCGGTACGGGCGAAGGCCTCCACGCACGCCTCCACGACGCGGCGCCGCACGGTCGCCGACTTGGCGTACGGGCCGCGACCCGCCCGAGAACCCATGCGGCCTCCTCTCCCTTCCGATCTCAGCGGGCGACGTAGCCGCCGTCCACCGGAAGGGCGGTTCCGGTGACGAAGGACGCCTCGTCACTGGCGAGGAAAAGCGCGGCTGCGGCGAGTTCCGATGCCAGCCCCCAGCGGTTCATCGGCTGGATCCGCATCGGCATGTCAGGCGGCGGCGAAGGGTTCTGCTCCGAGGCGCCGGCGAGGCCGGTCCACGTCATGCCGGGGCAGATGGCGTTGACCCGCACGCCCTGCTCGGCATAGTCGAGCGCGGCGCTCTTGGTCATCTGGACGACGCCGCCCTTGGCCGCGGCGTACACCGAGTGCGCCTTCCAGCCGACGAGGCCGGCGGAGGAGGCGGTGTTGACGACGGAGCCGCCGCCGGTGCGCAGCATCGCGGCGATCCCGTACTTCATGCCGAGGAAGACGCCTTTGAGGTTCACCGCGATGACGTTGTCGAAGGTGCTCTCGTCCTGTTCGGTGATGGGTTTGCGGGGGCCGCCGAAGCCGGCGTTGTTGCACAGGATGTCGAGCCGCCCGAAACGCCGTTCGGCGGTCTCGATCATGGCCTGGACGTCGGCCGCGACGGCGACGTCCGCATGGACCGCCACGGCCGCCTCACCGATGTGCGCGGCCGTGCCGTCCTGCTCTCCGCTGCGGTCGGCGCAGACCACCTTCGCGCCGTGCTCGGCGAACAGGACGGCGATGGACCGTCCGATCCCCGAGCCGGCGCCGGTGATGACGGCGACCTTGCCGGCGAGCCGTTCTCCACTGACTGTCATGTCTGTTTCCTCACGGTCCGGGCGGCGGCGCGGTGGTCGTGGTGCGGTGCCGTGTCAGCCCGGCGAGCGCCGGGTCGTGCCTGGCGAGGACCTGCCGGACGCGCGCCTCCGCCAGCGGCCCGAGCCCGTCGTAGACCCCGGCGAACAGGCCGCGCGCCCGCCGGCCCGGCCACGGGCCGGGGAGCAGCCCCTCCGGCAGTTCGGGGTCGAGGCTCACCAGTTCCCGCCAGGCGTCCTTGACGTTCGTCCGGGCGACGAGCGCTTCCGCCGTCCCGACCTGCCCGTGCTCGACGCGGTGGAGCAGCGGCTCGTGCTCGGCGATGAACGCCTCGTAGCGCGCGGCGATCGCGCCGACGTCCCACGCGGCGAGCGGATCACCGGGACCCGCCGCGTACGTCACCTCGGCGCGCAGGACGGTCGCGTGCTCCACCGCCAGGCTCTCGAGCAGTTCGACGGTCTGGTCGCGGTCCGCGTGGGGCGACACCCACACGCTGTCGTACAGGGGGGCGTAACCGAGCCAGCGCAGGCGCGTCCGGATGACGTACCGCAGGTCGCGCTGCTCGTCGGGGACCGAGAACAGCACGGTCGTCCACGAGCCGTCCCACACCCGGTCCCCGGCGCGGAACTCCACCACCCGCCGCTGGGTCTGCTCCAGCGCGCGCGACGCGGCCGGCGTCATCCGGTAGAACGTCCGCCGGCCGATCTTCGTCGCCTGCAGGAGGTCGCGCCGGGCGAGCCGCGCGATCGCCGCGCGGGCGCTGGCCTGCGTGTTGGCGAACTCGGTGAGCAGCTCGACCAGCGCGGCCGACGGCAGATACTCCTCGGTGCCGAACCAGTAGTCGGTGAACAGCCCGAGGACCAGATGCTGCGGGTTCGGCCCGGCCTGGACGCGCGGGAAGTCGACGTCGGGCTCCACGTAGGCTTCCATCACGTCCGGAAGGCTATCCGCGGCGCCGCCGCCGGGACGTTCGCGTGCCGCCGCGGCCATCGGATGTCGCGACCGCCGCACCTTCCCGTTCACACGGCCGGCTCGGCGGTCGTGTCGAAGAACGCGGCGCCGGAGTCGGGGATGCGGGGCTGGTCGAACACGTTGACCGCGTAGGAGACGATGATCATCGAGTACAGCAGCCGCAGCAGCCGTGTCGCGTCCTCGGGCAGGTCGTCGAGGTCGAGCCCGTTCAGGTACTCGATGGCCTCTTCGGCGCGGGGGGCGATGGCGTCGTAGAAGGCGGCCAGTTCGTCGAACGTCTTCGACAGGCGCATGTCGTAGCGTTCCTGCCGGGTGGGGTGGGCCCAGTCGGCGACCCACGGCTCCAGTTCGGTGAACTGGGCGGGCAGGCTGCTCGCGGTGGTGGCCGGCATCAGCCCTCCTTCTCGATGTCGCGGTCGGTGTCGCGGGCCTGGTGCGCGGCGACGGTGTCGCGGACGGTCTTGTGGAACTTGCGGATGAGCAGTTCCTGGTCGGACAGGTGGAACCGCTGGTTGGCGCGGGTCGACAGGCCCTGCTGGGTGGCCTCGATGGTGTTGACGTCCTGCATCGCGAACTCGATCGTGCTGTCGACGATGAGTTCCTGCGCCAGCCGCTCCTGGGCGTTCTTGGGCGGGACGAAGTACAGGTCGATGTCGTAGGTGTGCTTGTCCACCGACTCGGGCCAGTAGGTGTAGGTGATGTAGAACCCGCGCGCCCAGATCTGCACCGACAGGTTCGGGAACAGCCAGAACTGGTCGTTGCCCCAGGACTTGATCTTCCCCTTGTTGAGGAAGTCGGGGAGCGGGCCGAGGTCGGGGACGTCGTCGGGGCCGAACAGCCCGGCCCGGAACAGCTTGTACACCCAGATCTGGTCGCGGTCGGCGGGGCCGGCGGTGCCGGGTTCGCGCGGGGGAAGCGGCGGCGGGCCGGGCACCGAGGTGAGCATGTGCGGGGTGAACAGGTCGTAGTGGTAGGCGTCCACCGGCGGGACGAGCTTCTCGGCCTTGGCGGTGTCCTTGGCGATGAAGCGGGCGTGGACGTACGGCGGGTGGTACCACTCGCAGACCGAGTCCACCGCGAGCTTCCAGTTGCCGCGGATCGGCGCCGAGAAGCCGTAGTGCTGGGTCATCCGGTGGAACGGGTAGGCCTCGAGTTCCAGGAGGCGGTCGCCCAGGTAGGTGCGCAGGGGCACGGGGTCGTCGGCGAGGTTGACGAAGATGAACCCGGCGAACTCCTCGCAGTGCACCGGCGGCATCCGCAGGGAGTCCTTGTCCAGGCCGAAGAACTCCTGCTCGTTGGTGACGTGGGTGACGCGGCCGTCCAGGCCGTACCGCCAGCCGTGGTACTTGCAGGCGAACTCCCGGCACGAGCCCTTGGACTCCTCCTGCGGGTGTTCCTGCCAGACGACCTTGTTGCCGCGATGGGCGCACACGTTGTGGAAGGCGTTGACCGTCCCGTCGCGGCGGCGGGCGATGACGATGGAGGCCAGGCCATGGAGTTCGCGGGTGAAGAACGTCCCCGGCCGGGGCAGGCGCTCGGACCGGCCGACGTACAGCCAGGACCGCTTGAACACCGCCTCCCGCTCTGCGGCGAAGAACTCCGGTGAGATCGAGTCCTCGTAGTCCACCGGCCCGGTCCCGAGGTCGGGATAGTCCGGGGTGAACTTGCCCCTTCCCGTGGCCAGGCGCTGCTGCAGCTCCGTCATGACCTGTCTCCCTGCCGTCGCGTGGCCTTGATGACCATCAGTTTCTTCATCGAGCAAAAGATTGCTGTCTCCTTTTCGGTCATGACCACGGCTTGTCGTTCCAGGCGCGGTCCAGCGGCTCCATGCCGCCGCCGAAGGGGAAGAACTCCTGCTGGGCGTAGGTCTCGCGCGCCAGGCCGTGGCCGAGTTCCTCCAGGTAGGCGCGCTTGAGGTTCTGGGTGAACAGCTGCCGGGTGTAGCGCAGCACCATCGGCGGGCGCTTGATCAGCTCGCGGGCGAGCTCCCATGCCCGGTCGAGGACCTGGTCCTTGGGCAGGACCTCGTTGACCGCGCCCCACTCCCGCGCTTCCTGCGCGGACAGCTTCTTGCCGGTGAGCAGGAAGTAGCGGGCCCGGTTGTGGCCGACCAGGAAGCTCCAGATCACGTGCTGGCCGTCGCCGGGCACCTGGCCGCGCGGGAAGTGCGAGACGTCCTGGAAGTAGGCGTCGTCGGAGGCCAGGACGATGTCGCCCATCAGCGGGACCTCGGAGTGGATGTTGCACGGCCCGTTGACCACGCTGATCATCGGCACGTCCACCTCCAGGACGTTCTGCTGCAGCTGCCGGTTGTACCAGGCCTTCTCGTCCAACTTGTGCAGCCCCCGGAGGCCGGGCATGGCGTCGTAGATCGGCGGGTCGGGCAGGGTGCCGTCGGGCTTCAGGCCCCAGTCGGCGTTGTAGTTGGCGCCGGTGCCGGTGTGGATGAGCAGCTTGATCTCGCGGTCGCCGGCGATGTCGGCGAAGGCGTCGGCCATGTCGTCGTGCGACTTCCAGTCCCACACCAGGCTGCCGCCGCCGGTGTGGCACCGCATGAGCAGGATGCCGTCCTCGCTCAGCTCGAAGTCGTAGTTGGGATACCGGTCCTTGTAGTCCTCGTATCTCGTGCGCTTGACCATCGGCCGTCCCTTCGTCCAGCGGCGGGCGTCCGCCGGGTGCTCTGTTATGCGACAGAGTTTTGGCGTACGGTTCTAAATATGCATCCTTTTCGGTTCGCCGTCCAGGCGACGAAGGCGACGACGGGGGCTCAGTGGCGCGACCTCGCCCGCAAGGTCGAGGACCTCGGCTACGCCACGCTGTTCGTGGCCGACCACTACCTGGGGCCGGGCCCGGCGGCCCGGGAGTCGCGGCTGCCTCCGCAGCACCTCGCGCCGGTCGCCGCCATGGCGACGGCCGCCGCGGTGACGCGGACGCTCCGGGTCGGCTGCCGCGTGTTCTGCGTCGACTACCACGTCCCGGCCGTCCTCGCGAAGGAGGCGGCGACCCTCGACCTGCTGTCCGACGGCAGGCTCGAATTCGGGATCGGCGCCGGATGGAGCGAGCGCGAGTACCGGGCGATGGGGCTCGACTTCGCACCCCCCGGCCGCCGCGTCGACAAGCTGGAAGACGTCGTCGCCCTGCTCAAGGCCCACTGGAGCGGCGAGCCGCTGGACCATCAGAGCCCGTTCGCGACCGCGACCGGGTACGCGGGCCTGCCGCTGCCCGCCCAGCGGCCCGGTCCGCCGATCATGATCGGCGGCGCGCGGAAACGCGTGCTGTCCCTCGCCGCCCGCGAGGCCGACATCGTCAGCATCAACAACGTGCCGTTCGACGCGGTGAACGACGCCGGCCGCACACCGGTGCAGGAGGCGGCGCACCGCTTCGCGATCGTGCGGGACGCGGCCGGGGAGCGCCTGGCCGATCTGGAGATCGAGAGCTCGCCGTTCTTCACCGAGATCACCGACGACCCGGCCGGCGCCGTCGCACGCGTCGCCAAGCTCATGGGCGTGCCGCCGGACGGGCTCCTCGACCACCCCAACGTGCTGGCCGGCTCCCCGGATGAGGTGGCCGATCGGCTACAGCAGCGCCGCGAGGCGTTCGGCGCGAACTACATCACCGTCCAGCAGCGGGAGATGGAACGCTTCGCGCCCATCGTCGCCCGGCTCGCAGGACGCTAGCGGATCGGCCGCGGCCGGTAGGGACGGAGGACATCACGTGGTCGAGCAGGAGAGATCAGCCACCGGCGGGAACCGGGCCGCGCCCGAGACGCGCGGACCGCTGCACGGACTGCGCGTGATCGAGGCGGCCACCCTCGCGGCGGGCCCGACGGTGGCCACGACGCTCGGCGAGTTCGGGGCGGAAGTCATCAAGGTCGAGCCGCCGCGCACCGGGGACCCGATGCGCACCTGGGGGGACCGCCGGGACGGCATCGGCCTGGTCTGGAAGAGCATCAGCCGCAACAAGAAGTGCGTGACCCTCGACCTGCGCGAGGCCGCCGGCCAGCGGCTGCTGCACCGGCTGCTGGACGTCGCCGACGTGCTCGTCGTCGGCAACCGGCCGAGCGCCCTGGCGCGCTGGGGTCTGGACTTCGACTCGGTGCACGCCGCGCACCCGCACATCGTCGTCGCGCACATCACCGGCTACGGACGCGGCGGCCCCAAGAGCGACCGGCCGGGCTACGGGACGCTCGCCGAGGCGATGAGCGGCTTCGCCCAGGTCACCGGTGAGGAGGACGGGCCGCCGACCCTGCCGCCGTTCATGCTGGCCGACGGCATCGCCGGCCTCACCGCCGCCTACGCGGTGATGATGGCGCTCTACCACCGCGACGTCCACGGCGCGGCGGGCCAGCTCGTGGACGTCAGCCTCCTCGAACCGCTCGCGCGGCTGATCGAATCGTCGACGCTGGCCTACGACCAGCTAGGGATCGTCAAGACCAGGACGGGCAACCAACTCGCCGCCAGCGCCCCGCGCAATGCCTACCGCACCTCCGACGGCAGATGGCTGGCGATCTCCAGCGCGTCGCCGAGCATCGCCGTGCGCGTCTTCCGCGCCATCGACCGCCCCGACCTGGCCGAGCACCCCGACTACATCGACCCCGTCCGCCGCCAGGAACGAGCCCGCGAAGTCGACGGGCTGGTCGCAGCCTGGATCGCCCAGCGAAATCTCGACGAGGCAATGGCCGTGTTCGAAGCCGCCGAGGTGACCGCCGCGCCCGTCTACGACGCGCCCGCGCTACTGGCCGACGAGCACCTGCGCGCCCGCGGCACCTTCCAGGCGATGGACGACCCCGACCTCGGCCGCATGCGGGTGCAGGCGCCGGTGCCCCGGCTCAGCGCGACGCCGGGCCGCGTCGAGCACCTGGGCCGTCCCCTCGGCGCCGACAACGACCACGTCTACCGGGACCTGCTCGGGCTCGCCCCAGCCGAGATCGAGGACCTGCGGAAAGAAGGAGTCATCTGATGCCCGAGCCGAGAATCCGCCGCTCGGAGCTGGCGACGCCGGCCAGCGACGAGCACATGTGCCAGAAGGCGGCGCGGTCGGGCGCCGACCTGGTCTTCCTCGACCTGGAGGACGCCTGCGCCCCCGCCGTGAAGGAGCGGGCGCGCGGCATCGCCGTCGCCGCGCTGACCGGACTGGACTGGGGCCGCACGGTACGCGCCGTCCGCGTCAACGGGCTGGACACGCACTGGTGCCACGACGACGTCATCGAGGTCGTCACCGGAGCGCGCGACGCCCTCGACGTGATCATCCTGCCCAAGGCCCGCACCGCACGCGACGTCTGGTGGCTCGACGTCCTGCTCACCCAACTCGAGGACAAGCTCGGCCTGGGTAAGCGGATCGGCATCGAGGTGCTCATCGAGGAGGCCGAAGGACTGGCGAACGCCGTCGAGATCGCCCGCGCGAGCGACCGGCTGGAGGCGGTCATCTTCGGCGCCGGAGACCTGTCCGCCTCGCTGCGCGCCCGCGTCGACGGCAACTTCGACCCTCTCGGCGACTACCCCGGCGACTTCTGGCACCACGCCCGCGCCCAGGTCCTGACCGCCGCCCGCACCGCCGGCATCGACGCCATCGACGCGCCCTACCCCGCGTACCAGGACCCCGACGGCTACCGCAGGGCCGCCACCCACGCCGCCCTGCTCGGCTTCGACGGCAAATGGGCCATCCACCCGTCCCAGATCGCCATAGCCCACCAGGTCTTCACCCCGACCGCCGAAGAGATCGCACAGGCCAGGGCGGCCATGGAGGACTACCGGAGCGCCGCCGCCGACGGCACGGGAGCCATCGGCCGGGACGGACGCCTGGTCGACGCCGCCCACATGCGCCACGCCGACAACGTCCTGCGCAAGGCCGCCCTCGCGGCGGCCCCGCTCCCGACCTAGCCCATGGCGTGCACTGCGCCCCGGGTCATAGGGCGACGCGGCCGGTGAGCCAGTCCGCGATGAAGTGCTCCAGGGACGGTGCGACGCAGCGCCGGTTGTCGGTGCGGTGGTCCCAGACGAAGATGTCGGGCCGGCCCTCGGGGACGAGGGCGTAGGCGAACAGGTTGCCGTCGCCGGGGGCGTCGGAGAAGAACAGCAGCTGGTCGAACGCCATGTACAGCCGTTTCAGCGCCGGGTAGGTGCGCATCTCCAGGTTGCCCTGGATGAGCTGCTCGGCGGAGAAGACCAGGTTGTAGCCGTTGGCGTCGATCACGCCGTCGGTCTCGCCGAGCAGCTTGAGCAGGTCGTCGGGCAGGAGGTGGCCCAGGGTCTCCTCGGCCCGCTGCAGCGCCTGTTCCGTGGCCGGCGGGGCGAAGCGGGCCTGGCGGGTGTGTTCTTCGATCAGCTCACGCCACATTGGCGCATCATCGCGAAGGGGAGCCCGCGACGTCCAGTTGGCCCGCCCCGTCACGGAGCGCGTGTCATGACCGGTAGGTCGGCTCTTGACGCCGTCCGGCCGCAATCATACATTCACTCATCGAATGTATGAATGGAGGCCAGCGGATGCGACGGAAGACGGCCGTGGTGCTCGGCGGGAGCGTGGCGGGGCTGTGCGCCGCGGGCGTGCTCGCCCGGCATTTCGATGAGGTCATCGTGCTGGAGCGCGACCAGCTCCCCCCGGACGCGGAGCACCGCCGGGGCGTCCCGCAGAGCAAGCACCCGCACTTCCTCCTCAACTCCGGCCGCCGCGCGATCGGCGAGATCTTCCCCGGCTTCGAGGAGGCGCTGATCGCCGCGGGCGGGATGCGCCTCATGCCGTCCATGGACGCGGCCTACTGCGAGAACGACGGCTGGGCCCCGCGCAAGTCCGGATCGATGACGATGGTCTACAGCTCGCGGGTGCTCATCGAGCGGGTCCTGCGCGACAAGGTCCGCGAGCTGCCGGCCATCGAGATCCGCGAGGGCGTGACCGTGACCGGGCTCCGTTCCAGCGGGGGCGGCACCGCGCGCGGACGCGTCGAGGGGGTCGAGTACCGCACCGCCGACGGCGACGGCCACCTGGCGGCGGACCTGGTCGTCGACGCGCTGGGCCGCGGCTCCTCGGTCGTCGACTGGCTCCGCGCGGCCGGCTGGCGGGCGCCGCCGGAGAAGACCCTCGACGCCAAGGTCACCTACACCTCGCGGTGGTACGACCTGCCGCCCGCCGACCGGCGTCCGGAGACGTGGTGGTGGAAGCACCTGGTCGTCACCCCGACCCAGGACACCGGCGACCACCCCGCCGAGCACGAGTTCCTCAGCAACTTCTTCCCCATCGAAGGCGGCCGCGCCATCGTGTGCATGGGGTCGTGGGGCATCGAGATGCCGCGCAGGACCGAGGCGTTCGAGGCCGCGGTGGACCGGGTGCGGGCCACGCTCTTCGGCCGGGCGGCCCGCGCGTGCACCCCGACCTCCGAGGTGCACCTGACCCGTTCGACGGGCAACAAGTGGCGGCGCTTCGACCTGCTCGACGTGCCCCCGGTGGGGCTGGTGTGCGTCGGCGACTCGATCTGCGCCTTCAACCCGTTCTATGCCCAGGGGATGAGCTCGGCCGCGCGCTCGGCGCTCATCCTCGACGCGATGCTGCGCGGCCGCGACGCCCTCGACCTCGCCTTCTTCCGCGAGTTCCTCGCCCGGCAGAAGACGTCGCTCGACGTCCCGTGGATGCTCGCGATGGCCCGCGACCAGGCCTACGACTTCGCGACCGGGACCGAGACCGTCCCCGCCTGGCGCCGCCGGATCGCCGCGCGCCTCAGCTGGCCGATCTTCAACGCCATCACCGCCGCGAGCCGCGAGGACGCCTACGTGGAGCGGACGTTCGCCGAGGTGTTCAACCTCGACAGGTCGCTCAAGGAGATGGCCACCGATCCGCGGTTCTGGTTCGGCATCGCGCGGTACAAGCTGCGTCAGCGGCTCGGCCGTACCGTCGTGCCCGGTGGCTTCGACGACCGGCAGGACCCGCCCGGCACCGACTTCACCGGCTACACCGGCGCCGCGTCGGCCCGGACGGCCCACCGCGGCGACGACCTCGTCGGCGCCTGACCGGAGGAGCGAGCAATGGGGTACACCTGCGACCCGGTGGCCGAGCGCGTCGCCGAGAGGCTCGGCTTCTCCTGCCACCACACCGATCCCCTGGTGACCTTCCGCAACCCGTTCGACCTCGCGAACGGCACCATGCCCGTCCTCGAACTGCTGGTCGTCGGCGGGGCGGTGTTCGCGTTCGTGCACGCGTGGCGGCGGTGGCGGCGCGACGGCGACCCGGTCAACATCTCGCTCTGGTTCGCCTCGGTCGTCTATCTGGCCGTGATCGAGCCGCCGCTCTACTTCCCCGGCTGGTTCGGCCTGGAGAAGCAGGTCGGATTCATCTTCTCGCACAACGTGTTCACCGTGCAGTTCATGTACGACCGGCTGCCGCTCTACATCGTGGCGTTCTATCCCGCGATCTCGCAGCTCGCCTACGAACTGGTCCGGGCGCTGGGCGTGTTCGCGCGGCGCGGGCCGCTGGCCGGCTCGGTGGCGGTGGCGTTCGCCTGCCAGGTCTTCTACGAGATCTTCGACCAGCTGGGCCCGCAGCTGAAGTGGTGGGGGTGGAACCCCGCCAACAAGATGATCAACCAGCCGGCGCTCGCCTCGGTGCCGATGAACAGCATGCTCCTGTTCGCCTCGGTCTCCTTCGGCGCGATGACGTACCTGGTGGTCCGGCTGGTCGGCGGCGGGCCGGGCCGCGGTCCGCTCGCTGGCGGGAACGTCGCCTGGCGCACCGTGGTCGCCGGTGCGGTGACGCCGCTGGCGATGATCGTCGCGAGCGCGCCCAGCGGCGCCTTCCGCGGCGACGACCAGGTCGGGATCCAGCGGGCCGTCCTCGCCGTCGAGCTCGCCGCGGTCTGGATCGCCGGCCTCTACCTGTTCGCGGACGCCTTGCGGGCGGCGCGCGCCGGCAAGGCCGCACGGGTGGAATCGTCGCTGTTCGCGCGGACCTATCCGGCGACGTACCTCGGCGTCCTCGTCGTGCTGTGGCTGACCGCGCTGCCGGCGTACTTCGCGTCGACCGGCGGCGTCACCGAGCAGGGCACGCCGATCGGCAGCCTGTGGTACTCCGCGCTGTGCGCCGTCGCAGCGGCGGGTCTCGTCCTGGCGGTGCTGCGCGTTCGGGCGTCGGAACCGGCCGCGGAGCCTGTGCGATCCTAGGGCCATGGCGCACCACGGCTGGGGAGGCCGTCCCCCTGCATCAGATGCCGAGGCCAGGCAGCGCATCGTCGACGCGACCGCCCGCTGCATCGGCAGGCACGGCGTCAGGAAGACGACCCTCTCCGACGTCGCCGGCGAGCTCGGCGTCACCCGCCAGACCGTCTACCGCCACTTCGCCCGGATCAGCGACATCGTCGGCGAGGTGGCGGCGCAGGGCGCGGAGTCGTTCGTCGACCGGCTGGTGGCCCATCTCCAGGGGATCGGCGATCCGGCCGAGGCCGTGGTCGAGGGCATGATGTTCTGCGTGCGGACCATCCCGACCGAGCCGCGGCTGAGCCTGCTGCTGCAGCTCGACGACTCCAGCGCGTTCGGCCGCGGGGCCACCACCGCGGACGCCATCGCCTACGGCGCCCAGATGCTGCAGCGCTTCCCCGTCGACTGGGAGGACGCCGGGATCGGCGCGGACGATCTCAACGGCCTCGCCGAGATGATCATGCGGCTGCTGACGTCGCTGCTGCAGCACCCGAGCGAGCCGCCGCACGACGACGCCGAGCTCCGCGCCCTCCTCGACCGCTGGCTGGCCCCCGCGCTGCGCCGCCCGTCGGTGGCCGTGCAGGGCGCCGGCCGGTAGGTCAGCCCGTCCGGGCGAGGCGGATCACGGGGATCGGCGGGCGTAGGAGGCGAGGCGGTCGGCGAGCGCGGCGACGAGGTCGCGCAGTTCGTCGGGGCGCTCGATGACGAAGGGCCGGTCCAGTGAGGCCAGGACCGCGGGCAGCCAGTCGAGCCGTTCGGCTCGCAGTCCCACGTGGCGCCAGCACTCGGTCGCCGGATCCTCGGTGGACGCGGACTCCTGCACGGTCGCGATGCCGGCGGGGAGGCGTGCGCGGATCTGCTCGACCGTTCCGTGGATCCGCAAGGCCACCTCGTGCCGGTAGGGCGCCGCGGCGAGTCCCGACAGGACACGCTGGGCCGGGTCCGGTCCGGTGGGCGCCTCGAAGGAGCCGGGCAGGGTCCTGGCGTCGGTGATGCGGTCGAGGCGGAAGGTCCGGTTCTCGCCGACGCCGGGGTCCGCGCCGGTGACGTACCAGCGGCCCGAATGGTTCACGATCCCGTACGGGTGCAGGGTGCGGTCGCTGCGCCGGCCGGTGCGATCGGTGTACCTGATCGAGACGGGGCGGCGGTGGCGCACCGCGTCGGCGAGGGTGAGCAGGGTCCCGGTGTCCGGGGGGACGGGCTCGCCGGACGGCCTGGTGAAGGCGAGGGACTCCTGGACGGCGTCGAGCCTGCCGGCGAGACGCTCGGGGAGCACGCGCCGGATCTTGGCCGCCGCCGTCTCGCTCGCGGTGCCGGACGCCGTCGCCAGGCCCGTCCGCCGCCCGGCGATCAGTCCCAGCAGCACGGCGAGCGCCTCGTCGTCGTTGAGCATCAGCGGCGGCAGGCGGTGGCCGCGGGCGAGGCGGTATCCGCCGTAGCGGCCGCGCACCGCCTCGACGGGCACGTCCATGTCGATCAGCTGGTCGACGTACCGCCGCACGGTGCGGCCGTCGACGCCGAGCCGGCCGGCGAGCTCGGCGATCGTCCGGGTGCCGCCCGACTGCAGCAGCTCCAGAAGGGTGAGCACGCGTCCGGTGGGTCGGGACATGATGACGAGCCTATGGTCAATAGTGGACTGGTTCTGTCCACTATTGCCTCTAACGTGGGAAGCGAAGAGCCACGAACCCAGGAGGAACCCCATGGACTTCGTTTCGGTCCGCATCATCACCGGCGACGTCGCACGCCTCGTCGAGTTCTACGAGAAGGCCACCGGGGCGGCGGCGGTCTGGTCCACCGAGGACTTCGCCGAGATCAAGACCCCCGGCGCCACCCTGGCGATCGCCGGGACCCGCACCGTCCCGCTGTTCGCGCCGGGGTCCGCCCGCCCGGCCGAGAACCACAGCGTGATCACCGAGTTCCTGGTCGACGACGTCGACCGCGTGTACCGGGACCTGACCGGCCTCGTCACCGACTTCGTCACCGAGCCGACCACGATGCCCTGGGGCAACCGGTCGCTGCTGTTCCGCGACCCCGACGGCAACCTCGTCAACTTCTTCACCCCGGTCACCCCGGCCGCCATCGCCAAGTTCTCCCGCTGACGCCGGCGCCGGGGCCGGGAAGGGGCGGGTCCGGTTCAGTAGCGGTTCGTTTCGGCGTCCACGGCGAGGTCCGCGTCGATCGCCTCCGCGGACACCTCCTTGAGGCCGAGGTGGTCCTTGGCGATCCGCCCGAGCGTGGGCAGGGCCGTGCGGTCCGGCCAGGTCTCCGGGTCCCACAGCGACGAGCGCAGGAAGGCCTTCGCGCAGTGCATGTACAGCTCTTCGACCTCGACGAGGAGCGCGAGCCGCGGCCGCTTTCCCCGGACGGCCAGGTCGTCGAAGAACGGGGCGTCCGAGACGAGGGTCGCGCGGCCGTTCACGCGGAGCGTCTCGTTCATCCCCGGGACGACGAACAGCAGGCCGACGCGGGGGTTGCGGAGCACGTTGCGGAAGCTGTCGACCCGGTGGTTGCCGGGACGGTCGGCGAGCGCCAGCCGGTGGTCGTCCAGGACGAGCGCCGATCCGGCGGGGTCGCCGCGGGGCGAGACGTCGCAGGCGCCCTCGGGGTCCGAGGTCGCCAGCAGCACGAACGGCGAGTGCGCGATGACCGTCCGCGCGTGCTCGTCGATCCGGCCGATGTCCTTGTCCCACAGGCCCTGCGGCGGCTCGGGGACGATCGCGCGGAGGTCGGCCTCGGTCGTCACCGTACGGATCTCGGAAGGATGCATCGTCCGAATATAAGGTAAGCCTAACCAAATAGGTGCCGTGACCCGCTGGGTGGGGAAATGTCGTTCGCGTCCGACCGCGTGACCCGCACGCTGCCCGCCCTCGCCGCGGGGCCCGCCGAGGAGCCGTTCACGATCCTGGGCTGGAGCGAGGACATGCCCCGCGACACCGTCTGGAACGACCACTCCCATCCCTGGCACGAACTGCTCTGGAACGAGCGGGGCGCGTCCACGGCCATGGTGGGGCCGCGGGTCTGGACGGTCACGCCGGTCCTCGGCCTCTGGATGCCCGCGGGTACGTTGCACTCCGGTTCGGCGACCGCCGGAACCCGGTGCCGCGCGACCTTCTTCGGCTTCGGGACCATGGCGCCGTTGTCCCCCGTGCCGGTCGGCGTCGTGATCACCCCGCTGCTGCGGCTGCTGCTGGACCGGCTCGCCGACACCGGTCTGGCGGAGGACTCGCGGGCGCTGACCGAGGCGATGGTGCTCGACGTGCTGACCCCCTCCGGCCGCGAGCTGCTCGTGCAGATGCCCGCCTCCGACCTGCTGCGCCCGATCGCCGACGCCGTCCGCGGCGACCCGGGCGATCAGCGCACGCTCGCGGACTGGGCGTCCCACCTGGGCGTGAGCGCCCGCACCATCACCCGTGCCTTCACCGCCGAGACGGGCACCAGTTTCGCGCGGTGGGTCGCGGCGGTGCGCGCCCAGCACGCGGTCGCGCTGCTCAGCCGGGGATGGCGGATCGACGCGGTGGCCGAGGAGGTCGGTTACCGGTCGGCGAGCGCGTTCGGGGTGGCGTTCCGGCGGACGACCGGGCTGACCCCGGGCGCGTTCCGGGCGCCGTGAGCGTCCCGACCACGACATCAGGTGTCCGAACGGCTTGATTGCGACAGGTCGGACATTCCCCTTAAAGTGCCGTCTAAGGTAAGGCTTACCTAACTATCTCTGGCCTGCGGCCGCACGGCCCACCGCTGTACGGACGCCCCCGCGTTCCGGACAGGCGCGGACCGGCACCGGCGGATCCTGAAAGTGGAGTACGGAGTGAAACGTCCACACAGCCTGCGCATCCTCGCGGTCCTGGCGCTCCTGCTGAGCACCATCGTGGCCTGCGGCAACTCGTCGGACGGCGAGGAGGCGGGCGCGGGCGGCGGCGCCGGCGCCTTCCCCGTCACGATCAAGCACGCACTGGGGACGACCACCATCCCGGCGAAGCCCAAGCGGGTGGCCACCGTCAACTGGGCCAACCACGAGGTGCCGCTGGCCCTCGGCGTCGTTCCCGTCGGCATGGCCGCCGCCAACTTCGGCGACGACAACGGCGACGGCGTCCTGCCCTGGGTGGACGAGCGCCTCAAGGAACTCAAGGCCAAGACGCCCGTCCTGTTCGACGAGACCGACGGCATCGACTTCGAGGCCGTCGCCGACACGGAACCGGACGTCATCCTCGCCGCCTACTCGGGCCTGACCAAGAAGGACTACGAGACCCTCGGCCAGATCGCGCCCACGGTCGCCTACCCGGACGCCCCGTGGGCGACCCCGTGGCGCGAGATCATCAAGCTGAACAGCAGGGCGCTCGGCCTGGCGGCCGAGGGGGACCAGTTGATCGGTCGCATCGAAGGCGGGATCAAGGGCGTCGTCGCGAAGTACCCGCAGCTCAAGGGCAAGTCGGCGATGTTCATGACGCACGTCGACCCCAACGACGTCAGCCAGGTGGGCTTCTACACCACGCACGACACCCGCACGCTGTTCTTCGAGGACCTCGGGCTGACGATCCCGAAGAGCATCACCGAGGCGTCCGAGGGCACCGACAAGTTCGCCCTGACCCGCAGCGCCGAGCAGGCCGACCTGTTCGACGACGTCGACATCATCACCGGCTACGGCGACGCGAAGGGCGGGCTGCTCGGCAAGATCAGCAAGGACCCGCTGCTGTCGAAGATCCCCGCCGTCGAGCGCGGCTCGGTCTACCTGCTGCCCGACAGCGAGCCGCTCGGCACCGCCGCGAACCCGACGCCGCTGTCGATCTCGTGGGTGCTGGAGGACTACGTCAAGGCACTCGCCGCCGCCGCGGACAAGGTCAAGTGACGGCGGTCCGCGCCGACCGCGCGCCGGAGGCCGCCCTCGTGCGGCGTCCGGCGCGCACCCGGATCCTGTGGCTGCTCGCCGCGGTCCTCCTCCTGGCCGCGCTCATGGCGGCCTCCGTCGCCCTCGGCTCGCGCGACGTCGCCTGGTCCGACGTCTGGGCGGCGCTCGGCGGCGCGGACCGCACCCTCGGGCAGGCGGCGGTCGCCAAGCGGATCCCGCGCACGCTCCTCGCGGTGCTCATCGGCGCCGCGCTCGGCGTCTCCGGCGGCGTCATGCAGGGCGTGACCCGCAACCCGCTCGCCGACCCGGGCATCCTCGGCGTCACCATGGGCGCGTCGCTCTGCGTCGTCACCGCCGTCGCGTTCTTCGGGCTCACCTCGCCGACCGGGTACATCTGGGTCGCGATGGCGGGCGCCGGCGTGTCGGCCGCGTTCGTGTACACCGTCGGGTCCCTCGGACGCGGCGGAGCCACGCCCCTCAAGCTCGCGCTCGCCGGCGCCGCGACGTCGGCGGCGTTCGCCTCCCTGGTCAGCGCCGTCGTCCTGCCGCGCAACGACATCGCCGGCGGCTTCCGGCTCTGGCAGATCGGCGGGGTCGGGGGCGCGTCGTACGAGCGCATCGGCCAGGTCCTGCCGTTCCTCGCCGCCGGCTTCGCCGTGTGCCTGCTGTGCGCGCGGCCGCTGAACTCGCTCGCCCTCGGCGACGAGATCGCGGCCGGTCTAGGCGAGCGCGTCGCCCTCGTCCGCGCGGTGGCCGCGCTCGGCGCCGTCGTGCTGTGCGGCGCGTCGACGGCCGTCGCCGGCCCGATCGGCTTCGTCGGCCTCGTCGTCCCGCACGCGTGCCGGCTGCTCGCCGGCGTGGACCACCGGTGGCTCCTGCCGTTCTCCGCCCTCGCCGGCGCGTCGCTGCTCACCGCCGCCGACGTCGCCGGACGCGTCGTCGCCCGCCCCGAGGACATCGAGGTCGGCATCCTGACGGCGCTGGTCGGCGCCCCGTTCTTCATCCACGTCGTCCGCCGCCACAAGGTGCGTGAGCTGTGAGCACCGCCGCCGCCGGGCCGTCCATCACGCGAGTGGACGCCGCCCGGATCGTCGTCCGGGGCCGCCGCCGGCGCGCCGCCCGCCGCCGCCTCGTCGTCCTGGCGCTCGCGGTGCTCGTCGCCGCCGGGTTCACCGCGACCCTGATGGCCGGGCACACCTTCTACCCGCTCGGCGACGTGGTCCGCGTCGTCCTCGGCGAGCAGGTGCCGGGAGCGTCCTTCACGGTCGGACGGCTCCGGCTGCCGCGGGCCGTCCTCGCCGTGACCGCGGGGTTCGGCTTCGGCGTGGCCGGCGCCGCCTTCCAGACGATGCTCCGCAACCCGCTGGCCAGCCCCGACGTCATCGGCATCAGTTCGGGCGCGAGCGCCGCCGCGGCCGTCGCGATCGTGTCGCTGTCCCTCCGCGGCCCCCAGGTGCAGGTCTTCGCGATCGTCTCCGCCCTGGCCGTCGCCCTGCTGATCTACGCGCTGGCGTTCCGGGACGGCGTCGCCGGCACCCGGCTCATCCTGATCGGCATCGGGATCTCCGCGATCCTCGACAGCGTCACCTCCTACGTCCTGTCCCGCGCCGCCGAATGGGACCTCCAGGAGGCCGTGCGCTGGCTGAGCGGCAGCCTCAACGGCGCGACGTGGGACCAGGTGCTGCCCGCCCTGACCGCGGTGGCCGTCCTCACCCCCGCCCTGCTGTTCCTGGCGCGCGACCTGTCGGCGATGCGGCTCGGGGACGACACCGCCGCCGCCCTCGGGGTCCGCGTCGAACGCACCCGCGTCGCGGTCATCGTCGCCGCCGCCGGAGTGATCGCCTTCGCCACGGCGGCGGCCGGGCCGATCGCGTTCGTGGCGTTCCTGTCCGGCCCCATCGCGGCCCGGCTGGTCGGCGCCGGCGGCTCCCTGCTGGTGCCCGCGGGGCTCGTCGGCGCCCTGCTCGTCCTCGCCGCCGACTTCGCCGGGCAGTTCGCGTTCGGCACCCGCTACCCGGTCGGCGTCGTCACCGGTGTGCTCGGCGCGCCGTACCTCGTCTACCTGATCGTCCGCACCCACCGGTCCGGAGGCTCGCTGTGACCACGTCCCACTCCCTCGCGGCCGAGGGGCTCACGCTCGGCTACGGCGACCGCGCCGTCATCGCGTCCCTCGACCTGGCCGTGCCGCCCGGCCGGATCACCGTCATCGTCGGCGCGAACGCCTGCGGGAAGTCGACGCTGCTGCGGTCGCTGTCCCGGCTGCTCGCGCCCCGCGAGGGCCGCGTCGTCCTGGACGGCCGCGAGGTGCACCGCATGCCCGCCAAGGAACTGGCCCGCACGCTCGGGCTGCTTCCCCAGTCGCCGGTCGCCCCCGAGGGCATCACCGTCCTCGACCTCGTCTGCCGCGGACGCCATCCCCACCAGGGCGCCTTCTCCCGGTGGAACGCGCGGGACGACGCCGCGGTCGCCGCCGCCCTGGAGGCGACGCGGACCACCGGCCTCGCCGACCGCGCCGTCGACGAGCTGTCCGGCGGGCAGCGCCAGCGGGTCTGGATCGCCATGGCGCTGGCCCAGCAGACCGACCTGCTCCTGCTGGACGAGCCCACCACGTTCCTCGACGCCAGCCACCAGATCGACGTCCTCGATCTGCTGACGGACCTGAACCGCACGCGCGGCACCACGATCGTCATGGTCCTGCACGACCTCAACCTCGCCGCGCGGTACGCCGACCACCTCATCGCCCTCGCCGATGGCCGCCTGCACGCCTGCGGCACCCCGTCGGAGGTCCTCACCGAGGAATGCGTCCGCACGGTGTTCAACCTGGAGAGTCGCGTCATCGAGGACCCCGTTTCGGGGCGTCCGCTGATGCTTCCGATCGGCCGTCACCATGTCCGGGCCGCCCCGCCGGCGGCGTCAGGGCGGTGACGGCCCCGGGCCCGCGGGCCGGTCAGGAGCAGTGGAAGCCGAAGACCTCCCGGACGTAGGCGCCGGACGGATCCTTGGGCAGGTCGGGGTCCGGTTTGCAGGTGACGGTGACGGGCTTCGCCCTCTCCTGGACGACGCCGTGGAGCGTGAAGGTGCCGTGGATGTCGCCCGAGCCGGAGGCCTTGTGCCTTTGCGCCTTGCAGGCGGTCGTCCCCCTGGCGAACCCGCTGGGTGACAGCACGAGGTCCGAGCAGACGTAGTCGGCGTCGGGCCGCCTCGCTCGGTCGGCCGCCGACGCGGTGGCCGACGCGGAGGCCGGGACGGCGATCGTCACGGTCGTCGCGGCGGGCAGCGCGCCGGCCGCGAGGATGCGCAGGCAGGAGAGCATGGAAAGCGTCCTTTGCTGCCGTGGGCCGGCGGAGTGGAACCACCGGTCCGTCTGTGACTCCTCTGTCATGCGTCTGCGAACGTCACGGCGTCGTACCCGCCGATCTGCCCTTACACCTCAAAACAACCCAAACCCTCCACTGATGGGCGTCCAAGTCCCTGGCCGGGAACGGCGGGCGCAGGGCGCCGATCGCGGCATCGGCGGCGGATCGGGATGAACCGGAGGCGGGTGCCGGGCGTCGGAAGTACCTGAGGAGGTCGCCGATCGTGACGTTCCCGAGCCCAGCCCCGCCGTACACCGTCCGTGAGCGTTCCTCTCGGTGGCTCCTGGAGCTGCCGGTCGGGGTGGCGTTCGGCGTCGCCTGGTATCTGTTCGCGACCAGGGTCGTGCACGGCTCGCCGTTCTTCGGACTTCTGGCGTTGGCCGTCGTCGGCTACGCGGTCTTCAGGGTGCTCCGGCCGGTCCCGTCGCTGAGGGCGGGGCCCGACGGGTTCCGGCTCGGCGAGGTGAGCGTGCCCTGGCGGTCGATCCGGGAGGTCGTGCTCGTGCTGCCCGCCGTCCAGACCGAGCCGTGTCCCGCCGTCGAGGTCGGGCTGCGGCTGCACCACGGCGCCCCCCTGCCGGACGGGATGGACGCCGTCGTCTACGAACCGGGCGACAGCGACGCCATGCACCTGCGCAGATCCTTCCGGCCCGGCCGGGTCGACCCGCGGGCGCTGGCGGCGGCGGTCGGGGCCTACGGCCGTGTCGCCGTCATCGAGTCCCGGGCCGGCACCGAGCACAGGATCGCCTGATGGACGCGCTTCACTACCTGATGTTCCCGGTGTTCACGCTGGTCGGGGGAGTCTTCGTCGTGTCGGGCCTCCGCACGGCGCTGGAGCACCGGCGCTTCCTGCGCACCGCCCTGCGCGTGCCGGGAACCGTCACCGCGCTCCGCACGGAGCACTCGTCGAGCGGCTCCTCGTCGAACGGGCCGCAGGTCGTGTACCGCCCGGTGCTGCGGTTCACCACGATGGACGGCCGGATCGTCGAGACCGCGAGCCCGTTCGCCGCCAACCCGGCGCCGGCGCGCGTGGGCGCGTCGCTGGAAATCCTCTACGACCCGGCGGATCCCACCAAGGCGCGGCAGGTCGGGATGGGCGGCAGCGGAACCTTCCACGGGCTGCTCTTCACCGCCGGCGGCCTGCTGTTCGGCACCATCGGGGTCATCGGCGACCTCGCCATGCTCACCTGACGCCGGGCCCGACGCCGCGCGACTTGTGGGTTGAGCGCGGAATCCGGACCCCGAGCCTGTCACCCGCCTTCAGAGAACGGCGCCGGGCGCGCAACTAGCTTGGGCGGCCGGAGGGTGAGAACGTGCCTGACGAACCACGCACCGAACGGCGGCGGCTGCTGGGTGCCGCGGGACTTCTCGCGGCCGCGGCCTCGCTGCCGGACATCGCCGGACCCGCGAACGCGCAGGCCGAACGCGACGCGCTCGGCGAATGGACGCTCGACACCATGAAGGGCCTCGCCGTCTTCGTCATGCCGGGCCCGGACGCCTATTCGCGCGCCCAGGGAACGCCGCGCAAGGAACCCGGCGGGATCGAGGCGAAGCTGCCGGAATTCCTCGTCCAGAACCTCAACCGCTACCTCCCCTTCCCCGACCTGCCCGTAGGGGGACTGGCCGGCGCGCTGGCGCCGCTGCTGCGCGGCGCGGGGCCGGGGCCGTTCCAGAGCGATGCCGTGATCCCGCTGGCGCCGCTGGCCGCGCTGATTCTGAACGCCGAGGCCGTCCGCGTCGATCCGGGCACGCTCGGCGGCCGTTTCCTGGCGCCGTTCTCCCGCTTGGCCTATCGCGGGAAGGCGAAGGTGTTCGAGCTGCTGGAGGGGCCCGATCCGGCTCTCGTCGAGGCGCTGGACGTCCAGTTGCCGGAACCGCTGAAACGCTCGGCGTCGGGGCTGCTGAAATACGTCGCCGGGGCGCTGCTGGAACTGTCGGCGCTCGGCGGCTATTCCGAATGGGGCGTGTTCGACCCGGCCACGAAGCGGCTGAGCGGCCGCCCGGTCGGCTGGCGGGACAGCGGATACGTCCCGGCGTCGGAGGGACGGCCCGAATTCCGCGGCTACTACCAGGGACGCAGGAAGGTGACCGGATGAGCCGGGACGTGATCGTCGTGGGCGCGGGAGGGGGCGGCCCCGTGGTCGCCAAGGAACTCGCCGCGCGGGGCCTCGACGTCCTGCTCCTCGAGGCCGGCGCCCGCTACGCACATCCGCGCCAGGAATGGACGCACTACGAGAACGACGCCAACAACCCCATCACCGGTTTCCTGCGTGTGGGACCTTCGGATCGCGGCAAACCGGAATGGCTGCGGGAGGAGCCGCAGAATTCCTTCCTCCTGCAGGTGGCTGGCGTTGGCGGGACGACCCTGCATTACTACGGCAACTCGCCGCGCGCCTACCGTGGCATGTTCAAGGGATATGACGGGCCCGACCGCGGCAGTTACGATACCGCCCACGCGTTCCCGCTGACCTACGAGGAACTCGTTCCATACTACGAGTGGGTGGAGGCGACCCTTCCGGTCCAGACGGCGGCGATGGGCGTCAAGGAGACGGTGTTCTTCCGGGGCGCGGAGAAACTCGGCATCCCGGTCCAGACCACCAAGGACACGAAGCAGTGGTCGTACCGGCCGCAGGAGAACGCCATCCTGCAACCCGGCGGCACCGCCGGGAAGACGGGGGACCCGGCGAAACTCCGCTATCCGCACGCGACCGGATGCACTTACTGCGGCTACTGCCTGGAAGGGTGCATGGAACCGGCCGGCGCCCCCCGCAACCAGGCCGCGAAACGCTCCACCGACAACAGCTACGTCCCCATGGCGCTCACCGCCGATGCGTGGTCGCCGCACGGGCGTGCCGTCACGCTCCTGGCCGATTCCTACGCGGTGAAAGTGCACACCGCCCGGAAGAACGGCGAACTCGCCGCGACCGGTGTGACCTGGCGGAACACCCGCACCGGCGACGTGCACCGCGAGGACGCGGCCGTGGTGGTCCTCGCCGGCGGCACCACCGAGACGCCGCGGCTCTGGCTGAACAGCGGGCTGCCGAATCCCAACGACTGGGTCGGCCGCGGCTACACCGACCATTTCCTCGACGGCGTCACCGGGCTGTTCGACCATGACACCGGATCCTCGCGCGGCCCGAGTTCCGCCGCCCGCTGCGATTTCCCCGGATACGGCGCGCTGGAGAATATCGGCCTTCCACCGGCCATGCAGGCGTTCACCATGGCGCTGTCCGACAGCGGAATCCGCGGCCAGTACCGCAACGGCCGGGGTCTCACCGGCCCGTGGGACGGGCGCACCGGACGCGTCATCGGCCCCGAACTGAAAGAGGCCCTCGCGAACGGCGTGGACCGGCTGCTGAACATCCTCGTCCTCACCGGCGACAGCGTCGAGGCGCACAATCGCGTCACGCTTTCCGCCTTCCCGCCGGACGAGCAGGGCGCGATCCCGAAAGTGGAGTTCCGTTCCCGGCAGCGGACCCGGCACACCCTCGCCGCCCGCGAATTCCTCGCGCGCAAGGCGACCGAACTGCTCCGCAAGGCCGGCGCGCGACGCGTCTACCGGTTCGACTGGGCGCCGCTGCTCCTGCACGTCCATTCGTCGATGCGGATGGGCCTGTCGGCGGACGATTCCGTGCTGGACGCCGACGCCCGGAGCCGCTGGGTGGACCGCCTCTACGTCGCCGACAACTCCGCGCTCGCCAACAGCCTCGGCGGCCCCAACCCGACCCTCACCACGCAGGCGCTCGCCACCCGCACCGCCGAGACCATCTTCGTCCGCCACTTCGGCGGCCACCGCTGGGTCGGCCGCGAGGACCCCGTCGTCTCCACCGACCCCCGCTGCGCCTGAGGCCGGCGGCACCCGGGCCGTCCGGTCAGCCGGAGAGCCGGCGCCACACCTCGTCGAGCGCGAGCCGCAGCGCGCCGGTGAGGACGGTGTCCTCGGCGAGGCCGGAGAACTCCACGGCCGGCGGTGTCAGGGTCAGCTCGGCCAGATGCCGGGTGATGGCCGTGAGCAGGACGGACCCGGCGCCCGCGACCCCGCCGCCGACCACGACGACGTCGGGGGCCAGGACCAGCACGGCCGGGGCGATGGCGTGCGCGAACGCCGCGGCCACGTCGTCGACGACCCGCGTGGCCACCGCGTCGCCGTCGGCGGCCGCGGCGAAGACCGCGGCGGCGTCGAGCCGGTCGCCGCGCAGGACGGTCCCGGTGCGGCCGCGCGCCGCCCGCCGGGCCCGCTCGGTGATGGCCTCGGCGCCGATGGCCCGTTCGAGGGGGCCCCGCCCGTCCCCGGTGTCGGGGACGTCGCCGGACGGCCGGATGAAGCCGATCTCGCCGGCGGCCCCGGTGCCGCGGTGCAGCCGCCCGTCGATCACGACCCCGGCGCCCAGCCGCTCGCCCCACTGCACCGCCAGCAGGGTGCCCGGGCCGCTGCGCTCCCCGGCGACGGCCAGGGCCGCGAGGTTGGCGTCGTTCTCCACCTGGACCGGGCAGCCGAAGCGGTCGCGGAGATGCGCGGACAGGTTCACCGAGGTCCAGCCCGGCACGCTGGGCGCGAGCAGGATCCGGCCGGAACCGGGGTCGACGATGCCGGGCGTGGCGGCGACCGCCGCGGCGATCTCGTCCGCGACGAGCACCGCCTCGGCCAGCGCCGCCCCGATCGCCTCGTCGGCGACGTCCAGCAGCCGCCCGGCCCCGCCGCGGCCGACCGGCAGCCGCACCGCGGCCAGGCGGTCGGG
>NZ_BAAAMR010000129.1:0-25286 GCF_039529375.1 Actinomadura napierensis | reverse complement strand
CCGCCGGGCGCCCCCCGCGCGGCGCCCCGGCGCCGGTCGCCTCCGCGATCCGGTCGGCGATCGAGGACGCGGCGCCGGCCAGCTCGGCCGCCTCCCGCCCCGTCGCGGCGCGCCGGTCGGCCAGCCACTTCTCGACCTGCGTGAACACCTCGGTCGCGAACAGCCGCTCCAGGACCCTGCGGCGCTCGTCCGCGCCCGCGCGCAGAAACCCCGCGAACTCGCCCTGCGGCAGCAGCGCGACCTGGCAGAACTGCGCGGCGTTCATCCCGAGCAGCCGGGAGATCAGGTCGCCGGCCTCGTCCAGCCGCGTGGTGAGCCCCGTCCAGCCGCCGTGCTCGAACTCCTCCAGGACCACCTTGGCGTGCTCGGTCGTGGTACCGGACCCGCGCAGCTTCGGCCGCTCCCACGCCGGCGAGCGCGTGACGCGCAGCCGGCGGCCCCGGACCGTCGTCTCCAGCACCACGCGCGGCCCCGCGCCGGGCGCCGCGTGGTCGCTGCGCAGCCCCTTGACCGCGTTGCGCACCCCCGGCACCTGCCCGTACAGCGCGAAGCACACCGCGTCGAGGATGCTCGTCTTACCGGCGCCCGTCCGGCCCTGGATGAGGAACAGCCCGGCGTCCGACAGCGTGTCGAAGTCGATCGTCTCCGTCCCGGAGAAGGGCCCGAACGCGGTGACCTCCAGGCGGTGCAGCCTCACGCCAGGGCCTCCTTGCGGCGGCAGTGCTCGAACGCCTCGTGCAGCAGGGCGCGTTCGGCCCCGGTCGCGGGACCGTCGGTGACCTCCGCGACGAAGTCGCCGGCGATGTCGAGCTCCGAGCGCTCGCGGACCCGCTCGGTCCAGGTGCGGGCGTTGTCGGTGCCGCCGCCCTCGGGGTCGAAGCCGAGCACGAGCGTGTGCGGGAAGCGGCGGCGCAACCGCTCCATCGCGGAGGACGGGCGGCGCTCGTCGGTCAGCGTGATCTGCAGCCAGCGGTCCTCGTACTTCTCGAACCGCGAGCCGGTCAGCAGGTCGTCGATCCGGCCGCGGACGCGGGCGACGCGACGCGGGACCGGCGCCTCCACGAACTCCGCCGCGACGCCGTCCTCGCGCAGGTCGACGAGCCACGACCCCTTGACGTGGCGCTCCTCGGAGAACGAGTACGCCAGCGGCGAGCCGGAGTAGCGGACGCGGTCGGTGATGGCCCAGCGGCCGTGCAGATGGCCGAGCGCCGCGTAGTCGACGCCGTCGAACACCGACGCCGACACCTGCGCCGAGCCGCCGACCGAGATGTCGCGCTCGCTCTCGCTGCTCTCCCCGCCGGTCACGAACGCGTGCGCGAGCACCACCGAGCGCAGGCCCGGACGCTCCGCCGCGTCCGCGCGGACCCGGCGCATCGCCTCCGTCAGCGCGGCGGCGTGGCTGCGCTCGTCCAGCTCCCACGGGTGCCGGACGAGCTCGGGCTCCAGGTAGGGGATGCCGTAGATCGCCGCGTCGCCGATGACGACGGGCTCACCGACGCGGGCGAAGTCGGTGCGGACATGCACGCCCGACGCGTCCATCAGCGCGGACCCGAAACCGAGCCGGCGCGCCGAGTCGTGGTTGCCGGCGATCAGCACGACCCGGGTCAGGGCGGCGAGCCGGGCCAGGGTCTCGTCGCACAGCTTCACCGCGTCGACGCCGGGCAGCGCCCGGTCGTAGACGTCACCGGAGACCAGCACGCACTCGACCCGCTGCTCGCGGACGGTCGCGACGAGGTCGTCGGCGAACGCCGCCTGCGCGGTCAGCAGGTCCTCGCGGTGGAACGATCTGCCGAGATGCCAGTCGGAGGTGTGCAGGATTCGCATGTCGCAGCAACCATAGGCGTCCCCTCCGACACATCCCGCGCAGAAACGCCGTGTTGTTTCAATCCCGGCCCAGGGGACTCGCCTAGCGGTTCGGGCGTGGGGTGGGTCGGGGGTTCGTAGCGGGTCCTAGGCTGGGCGGGTGAGTGATCGTCCTTACGTGCTGCTGAGCTGCGCGATGTCGGTGGACGGGTACATCGACGACGCGGCGCCGGAGCGGTTGCGGCTGTCCAGCGCGGCGGACTTCGACCGGGTCGACACGGTGCGGGCCGGCTGCGACGCCATCCTGGTCGGCGCCGGGACCGTGCGGGCCGACGACCCGAGGCTGCTGATCCGCTCGCCGGCGCGGCGGGAGCGGCGGGCCGCGCGCGGGCTGCCGCCCGACCTCACCAAGGTGACGCTGACCTGGAGCGGCGACCTGGACCCGGGCGCGCGGTTCTTCACCACGGGCGAGTCGCCGAAGCTGGTGTACGCGCCGTCCGGCACGGCCGCGGAGCTGGCGGGGCGGCTGGACGGGGCGGGCGAGGTCGTCGACGCCGGCGAGCCGCTGGAGCTTGCGACCGTGCTGGCCGACCTGTCGGCGCGGGGCATGCGGCGGCTGATGGTGGAGGGCGGCGGCGCGGTCCACACGCTGTTCCTGACGTCGGGACTGGTCGACGAGCTGCAGCTGGTCGTGGCGCCGTTCTTCATCGGCGATCCTTCGGCGCCGCGGTTCGTCCGGCCCGGGGTGTTCCCGCAGTCGCCGGAGCGTCCGATGCGGCTGGCGGAGATCACCCGGATCGGCGATCTGGCGCTGCTGCGCTACCTGGCGGGGGGCGGGCGTGGCTGACGCGATCATGGACGACGCGGGCTGGCTGGCGCTGGCGTGCGACCTGGCGACGCTGTGCCCGCCGTCGGCGACGGCGTTCTCGGTGGGCGCGGTGATCGTCGACGCGGACGGCCGGGAGATCGCGCGCGGCCACTCGCGGGAGGCCGACCCGCACGACCACGCGGAGGAGGCGGCCATCGCCAAGAGCGGCGGGGTGCTGCGCGGCGCGACCGTCTACAGCTCGCTGGAGCCGTGCGGGAACCGGGCGTCGCGGCCCCGGCCGTGCGCCGAGCTGATCGTCGCGTCGGGCGCGCGGCGGGTGGTGTTCGCCTGGCGGGAGCCGTCGCTGTTCGTGGCGGGCACGGGCGCGGAGATCCTCGCGGCGGCGGGCGTGGAGCTGGTCGAACTGCCGGAGCTGGCGGGTGCGGCGCGGGAGCCGAACACCCATCTGCTCGCCGGATGAGACTCTAGTCTCATTTCCCTTGCCAACCCCCCGGAACCGCATGCCATGCTGAGCCAAGCAAGCATTCGGTCACGGGTGCGCTCCGGACGCTCCGCGGACCCCCCGGCAGGAGGCACTTCAGCATGCGCGAGCACGATCGGCTCTTCATCGGCGGCGAGTGGACGGCACCGGCCGGCACCGGCACCATCGACGTCATCTCCCCGCACACCGAGGAGGTGATCGGCCGGGTGCCCGACGGCACCGAGGCCGACATGGACGCGGCGGTCGCCGCCGCGCGGCGCGCCTTCGACGAGGGCCCCTGGCCGCGGATGACCCCGGCAGAGCGCGCCGAGAAGGTCGGGAAGCTGTCGGCGATCTACGCCGAACGCCAGCAGGAGATGGCCGACCTCGTCACCGCGGAGATGGGCTCGCCGATCCTGTTCTCGGTGTTCGGGCAAGCCGCGATCCCGCAGATGGTGCTGCAGTACTACGTCGACCTCGCCGGCACCTACGCCTGGGAGGACGAGCGGCCCGGCATGCTCGGCCCGGTCACCGTCACCCGCGAGCCGGTCGGCGTGGTCGCCGCGATCGTCCCGTGGAACGTGCCGCAGTTCACGCTGATGCTCAAGCTCGCGCCCGCGCTGATCGCCGGCTGCACCGTCGTCGCCAAGCCGTCCCCCGAGACGCCGCTCGACAGCTACCTGCTGGCCGAGTGGATCAAGGAGGCGGGCATCCCGGCCGGTGTCGTCAACATCGTCCCGGCGGGCCGCGAGGCCGGCGCCTACCTGGTCGCCCACCCCGGCGTCGACAAGGTGTCCTTCACCGGCTCCACCGCCGCCGGACGGAAGATCGGCGCGGTCTGCGGCGAGCAGCTCAAGCGGGTCACCCTCGAACTCGGCGGCAAGTCCGCCGCGATCGTGCTGGACGACGCCGACCTCGCGTCCACCATCGAGGGCTTCAAGATGGCGTCGCTGATGAACAACGGCGAGGCGTGCGCCGCCCAGACCCGGATCCTGGCGTCCCGCCGCCGCTACGACGAGGTCGCCGACGCCCTGGCGACCATGGTCGGCGGCCTGACGGTCGGCGACCCGTCCGACTACTCCAGCGAGATCGGCCCGCTGGTCGCCCGGCGCCAGCAGGAGCGCGTGGAGAACTACATCCGGATCGGCCAGGACGAGGGCGCCAAGGTGATCACCGGCGGCCTCGACCGGCCGCACGACCGCGGCTGGTACGTCGCCCCGACCGTGTTCGGCGACGTCCGCAACGACATGCGGATCGCCCGTGAGGAGATCTTCGGCCCGGTGCTCGTCCTGATCCCCTACGAGGACGAGGAGGACGCCGTCCGGATCGCCAACGACAGCGACTACGGCCTCGGCGGCTCCGTCTGGACCGGCGACGTCGACCACGGCGTCGAGGTCGCCCGCCGCATCCGCACCGGCAGCTGCGGCGTGAACCTCTACAGCCTCGACCCGAACACCCCGTTCGGCGGGTTCAAGAACAGCGGCCTGGGCCGCGAGCTCGGGCCCGAGGGACTGAACGCCTACCTGGAGCACAAGTCCATCCCGCGTCCCTCCTGACGCCCCCCGGACCGCGTGCCGTCCCGTGAGCGCCTGCACGGGACGGCACGCGACGTCTCAGCCCCGTCCACCGATCGGCTGATGCGGCGGATCAGCCGCTCCACCGCCGGTCGGTCGATGTGCGCGCGAGCCCCGCTCCGCGAGCCTTGAGGTCGTAGCGAGACGACCTGAGGAGCACGCGTTGGCGATCATCGAGGTGGACGGCCTCACCAAGCGGTACGGCGGCCGCGCCGCCCTGGACGGGGTGTCGTTCTCCGTCGAGGAGGGCGAGATCTTCGGCATCCTCGGCCCGAACGGGGCCGGGAAGACCACCGCGGTCGAGTGCCTGGAGGGCCTGCGCCGGCCCGACGGCGGCACCGCCCGCGTCCTCGGCCTGGACCCGCGGGCCGACGGCCGGAGACTGCACGAGCTGATCGGCGTCCAGCTCCAGCAGACGGGCCTGCCCGGATCGATCAGGGTCCGGGAGGCGCTGGAGCTGTACGCCTCCTTCTACTCCTCCCCGCGCGACCCCGGCGAGCTGCTCGCCGAGTGGAGCCTGGAGGACAAGCGGAACGCCCGCGTCCGCAGGCTGTCCGGCGGGCAGGCGCAGCGCCTGTACATCGCGCTCGCCCTCGTCGGCGCGCCCCGCGTCGCGTTCCTCGACGAGCTGACCACCGGCCTGGACCCGCAGGCCCGCCGCGCCACCTGGGAGCTGATCCGCCGGATCCGCGAGAGCGGCGTCACCGTCGTGCTGATCAGCCACTTCATGGACGAGGCGGAGGAGCTGTGCGACCGGCTCGCCGTCCTCGACGGCGGCCGGATCGTCGCCACCGGCACCCCCGGGCGGCTCATCGAGGAGGCCACCGGAGGCGGCGGCCGGATGCGGTTCCGCCCCGTCGACGAGCTGGACCTCGCGCTGCTGGCCGGCCTGCCCGGCGTCACCGACGTCCGGCGGTCCGGCGCGCACGTGACCGTCACCGGCCACGGCGACTTCGCCACCGCCGTCACCTCCGCGCTCGCCCGCAACCACGTCGTGGTCGCCGAGCTGCGCATCGACCAGCGCACCCTCGACGACGCCTACCTCGCCCTGACCGGCGGGCCGTCCGCCCGCGACTGAAGGAGCCGCAGCCATGTTCAGCAAGATCCTCGCCGTCGAGTTCCGGATGCGGATGCGCGAGGTGCTCACCCCGCTGTTCGCCGTCGCGCTCCCGCTCGCGCTGCTGTTCGGGTTCGGGCTGATGCCGGACGCCGACCAGCCCTCCAAGGACCTCGGCGGGGAGACCACCACCGAGTACATGGCCGTCCTCGGCACCGGCATCGCGTTCGCGATCCTCAGCCTCATCATGCTGCCGGGCGTGCTGTCGGACTACCGCGAGCGCGGCGTGCTGCGCCGGATGCGCGCCACCCCCGTCCGGCCGTCCGCGCTCCTCACCGCCCAGCTGGTGATCAACGCGGGCGCCGCGGCGGTGACCGCCGCGATCATGATCGTGGTCGGCGCGGCGGCGTTCGGCACCCCCGTCCCGCGCGGCTTCGGCTGGTTCCTGCTCGCCGCCGTCCTGTGCCTGCTGGCGCTGCTCGCGGTCGGCTCGCTCGTCAGCGCCGTCGTGCCGAACGGGCGCGCCGGCAACGCGGTCGGAGCCCTGCTGTTCTTCCCCAGCATGTTCCTCGCGGGCGTGTACATCCCCTACGACCAGATGCCGCACACCCTGCAGCGGATCTGCGACTTCACCCCGCTCGGCGCCGGCATCAGGACGATGCGGGACGCCTGGATGGGCCATACCCCGCACCCCTACCAGCTGGTGATAATGGCGGTGTACGCGGTGGTCGCCACGGGGGCCGCCGCCCGGCTCTTCCGGTGGGAGTGACGTGCGGGATCACCAGTCCGGGTTCGACCTCTGGGAACGACGCGAGCAGTCGGTCCTGCGGATCGTCCCGTACGTCTCGCTGGCTCTGGCGACGGCGCTGTCCCTGCTGTCCGACCACGGGTCGGCCGGCAGGGTCGCCCTGCAGCTGGGGCTGTCCGCGGCGACGGCCGGGTGGATCGCCTGGATGGCGACCCTGCACCCGCAGTGGCCGGACCGGCCCCGCGTCCCCGCGGGCGTCTACTACCCCGTCCTGATCTGCCTGCTCGGCACGCTGATCTCGCTGAACCCGATGTACGGCTTCGCGATCATCACCGGGTACGTGCACGCGTTCTACCTGCGCCCGCGCGTGCGGTTCGTCGGCGTGTTCGTCTGCGCCGCGCTCGCCGCGCTGGCCCAGATGGGCGGCCCGGGGGGCGTCGACGGCGGGTCCTGGCCCCTCTACCTGCTGATCTTCGCCGTGAACGCGCTGATGTCGGGGGGCATCTGCCTGTTCGCCTGGCGCGGCGACGAGGAGACCCAGCAGCGCAAGGCGATCATCAACGAGCTGGCCGAGGCGAACGCGCGGCTGGAGTCGGCGCTGGAGGAGAACGCCGGGCTGCACGCCCAGCTCCTCGCGCAGGCCCGCGAGGCCGGCGTGCACGACGAGCGGCAGCGGATGGCCGGCGAGATCCACGACACCATCGCGCAGGGCCTGGCCGGCGTCGTCACCCAGCTGCAGGCCGCCGAGCAGGCCCGCGCCCGGGACGCCGACTGGAAGCGCCACCTGGACATCGCCCAGCAGATGGCCCGCGAGAGCCTCGCCGAGGCGCGCCGGTCCGTCCAGGCGCTGCGGCCCCAGCCGCTGGAGGACTCCGCGCTGCCCGACGCGCTCGCCGACGTCGCGAGCCGCTGGACGGCCCTGCACGGCGTCCCCGCCGAGGTCAGCACGACCGGTACGGTACGGATCATGCACCCGGAGGTGGAGGGCACCCTCCTGCGCACCGCCCAGGAGGCGCTGGCGAACGTCGCCAAGCACGCCAAGGCGTCCCGCGTCGCGCTGACCCTGTCGTACATGGGCGACCTGATCACCCTGGACGTCCGCGACGACGGCGCCGGGTTCGCCCCCGACCAGGTCGCGCCGACCGCCGCCGGCGGCTACGGCCTCACCGCGATGCGCCGCCGCGTCGCCCGCGTCGCCGGAACGCTGGCGATCGAGTCCGAACCGGGCGCGGGCACCGCGATCTCCGCGAGCGTGCCGGCCGTCCCGGTGGGAGACCCCGCGTGACCGGCCCGGTGATCAGGCTGCTCATCGCCGACGACCACCCCGTGGTGCGCGACGGGCTGCGCGGCATGTTCACCGGCGAGCCCGGCTTCGAGGTGCTCGCCGAGGCCGCCGACGGCGCCGAGGCGGTCCGGCTCGCCGAGACGCTCCGTCCCGACGTGGTGCTGATGGACCTGCGGATGCCCGGCACCGACGGCGTCACCGCGATCACCCGGATGGCCGAGCGCGGCCTGCCCGCCCGGGTGCTGGTGCTGACCACCTACGACACCGACAGCGACGTGCTCCCCGCGATCGAGGCCGGGGCGACCGGCTACCTCCTCAAGGACGCCCTGCAGGACGAACTGTTCCGCGCCGTCCGCGCCGCCGCCCGCGGCGAGTCCGTCCTGTCCCCGTCGGTGGCCGCCCGTCTGATGAGCCGGATGCGAACCGCCGCCCGCCCGGCCCCGCCCCGCGACGAGGAGCCGCTCAGCCCGCGCGAGCTGGAGGTCCTCGGCCTGGTCGCGCGCGGCGGCACCAACCGGGAGGCCGCCGCCCGGCTGTTCATCAGCGAGGCCACCGTCAAGACCCACCTCCTGCACATCTACGGCAAGCTCGGCGTCAACGACCGCGCCGCCGCAGTGGCCGCCGCCTTCGACCGAGGCCTCCTACGCCCCAACTCAAAATCCCCCTGACCAACCCCACCGGTCCGTCGCCGCCCCACCGAACAACCCTCGCAGCACCACGGCGCCCCGCCAGCAGACCCCCACAATTCCGTCAACGCCCCACCGCGCAGGCCTCGCAGCGCCATCGGCATCCAGTTGGACGGGCATCGCGGCGCCGTCGGGCGCGGTTCGCGGGTCAGGCGAGCGGTGAGACCGTCCAGCCGTGACGGGCCCGGCAGGCGTGCGCGGCCTCGGTGGACGGCGTGCCGGTCACCAGGACCCGGACGCCGGGCATCGGGACGGCACCGTGATCGAAGGCCAGCGCGCGCAGCTTGGCGGGACTGACGACGACCGCCGTCGCGTCGTACTTGAGGATCGCCTCGAGCAGGTCGCGGGCGCCCGGCTCCGGCACCCCCGCGAAGGCGGCGCCCTGGACGAGGCACAGGTCGATGAGACCGATCCACGTCCGCACCGGCACGTCCGATCCGCAGCAGACCAGGACGTCGTCCTCCCCGAGCGTCACGGCGCCGCCGAGGCGGTAGAGGTCCGCGAGCCGGTCGGCGTGGGTGACATCCTCGCGAGGACGGGCGAGGCGCAGGGCGGCGTCGCGCAGCGGATCGGGCGGCGGCGGCTCGCCGAATCCGGCGCCCGTCTCCAGCAGCCGGCCGAACGGGGTCGCGCCTGGAACGTCCCCGAACGCGAAGGCCTGCCGCACATAGGACGCGTCCGCCGCCGCGAGCGACCGCACGGCGGTCTCCCTATCCGTCAGCAGGAAGCGCGCACCCACCTCGGTCATCATCACTGCGAGGTCCTCGGCGGACGCGCCCGGCGGCAGCGGAGCGGGCACGGCACCGGCCGCGCCCACCGCGTGCACGGCCAGCGCGAGGTCACAGGCGTCGGCGAGGTGGATCGCCCCGACATCGCCGGCGCGCACCCCGTGCCACCGCAACCCTCGCGCCGCCGCCGGCACGGCCTCCGCGAACCACGCGCGGCGCAGTTCCCGCCCGCGGTCGACGACCGCCGTCCGGCCTCCGTCGGCCTGCATCGCAGCCAGCACCGTCTGCGTCACCGTCGCTTCGGTGACGCCGACCGCACCGGTCTCTCCGTCCAGCATGCGGCGACCGTACGCCGCACCCTCCCCCGGCCACATCCAAAGAACTGTGTAGACACATATGTAGCCCGCCCCGCCCAACGCACTACACACCCACCGCCGACAACCCCCGAACACACTGGACGGGGCCCCGCCCGCCGGGCTACAGGTCGTCCCTCGGCATGGAATCGAGCCCGTCGCCGATGACCACGGCACCGCGCCCATGGCGGGGCCGCCGGGCGTGGCGGCAGTCGCGGGTCGGCTCGTGGGTTGCGGGGTCAGGGGAGGCGGCCTAGGCCGGCGCGGTCGAGGAGGGTGCGGCGCCGCACGCGACCGCCGGGCTCGCGGGGGATCTCGTCGACGATGTGCACGGCCGCGATCCCGCCGCGTTCGGCGACGTGGGTCTCCAGGTAGGCGAGCAGGTCGGCCTCCGAGGTCTCGTCGGTGACGACGGCGAACCCGTGCGGGGCGAGGCCGAGGTCGTCGTCGGGGACGGGCACGACGGCGGCGTCGGACACCGCCGGATGCGCGGCGAGCACCGCGCCGGGCTCGGCGAGCGGCTCGGAAGGGCCGCGCCCCACCCGGCCCAGGACGAACACCCGGCCGTGGTCGTCGGCGAACGCCGAGTCGCCGGTCGGCAGCCAGCGGGCGGGGACGGCGGCGGTCCGCGCCACCGGCAGCCGTATGCACAGCTCACCCGGCTGGTAGGACGGCTGGACGCCGCCGGTCCTCGGATGGACCACGCGCCACACCACGCCGGGCAGCCCGCGCCCGACGGAGTCCAGGGTGCCCTCCTCGGCCGCGCGCAGGTTGAGGTGGGTGATGCCGGCCGCCTCGGCGAGCCCGTACGCCTGCCGGACGGGGCAGCCGAACCGGGCCGCGGCGGCGCGGGCGTCCTCGGCGGCGAGCGGCCCGCCCGCGGCGACCACGGCGCGCAGCGTCCCCAGGTCGTAGCGGGCCACCGCGCGGTCGCGGCCGAGCGCCTCCAGCAGCGCGGGCGGCGGGACCGCCACGGTCGCGCGCCACCGTTGCAGCGAACGCAGCAGGTCGTGACGGCCGCCGCCGGTGACGGCGACGACCGTGGCGCCGAGCCGGAGCGCGGGGTTCAGAACCCCGTTCAGGCCGAGGACGCCGCTGAGCGGCAGCGCGGTCAGTACGGTGTCGGCAGAGCCGATCATGCCGGCCTCGGCGACCCGGACCAGCCCGGCGACGACCTCGGCATGGGTGAGCCGGACCGTCCGGACCGGCCCGGGCGGGCCGCCGGTGCAGGCGACGAGCGCGGGGGCTCGGGACGGGTCGAGGCGGACCGCCGCGGGCGGCCCGGTGAGCAGCGCCGCGAACGGCTCGGTGCCGGGTTCCGCGCCGAAGCAGAACAGCCGCCGGTCCGGCGCGCGGACGTCGCCGGCGAGCCCCGGCCAGGTGATCGCCGCCCGGACTCCCCCGTCCTCCAGCAGCCGCGCGACCTCGGCTGCCGGACGGCCGCCCACCGGGAACGGGACGGCACCCGCGGCGGTGACCGCGTGCAAGGCCAGGGCGAACTCGGGTCCGCCCGGCAGATGCAGCCCCACCACGTCCCCCGGCCGCACCCCCTCGCGGACGAGCCCGGACGCGGCGGCCCCCACCCGCGCGGCCAGCTCCCCGTACGACAGCGAACGCCCCGACGACGCGTCCGCCACCGCGGGACGGGCGGCCTTGGCGGGATCGGAGCCGGCGCCGCCGAACACGACCCGGGTCACCGTCGCACCGGGAAACGCGGCGGCCGCGTCCACACCGTTGGAGATCATGCGCCGACGCTATGTTGGACGCGGTGTCCAGCACATGCACCGGACTACGCAGGCGGAGTCGTATTCACCCTCCCCTGAGGTGTGTACACACCCTCATTCCTCTGGGGGAAGGCTGTCGACGACCCACGCGGCGATCTGCGCACGCGACGAGAACCCGAGCTTGGTGAGGATGTTCGTGACGTGCCGCGCCACGGTCGCCGGACTGATCACCAGCTCGTCCGCGATCCCGCGATTGGTCAGCCCCCGCGCCACCAGCCGCGCGACCTCCCGCTCCCGCCCCGTCAACGTGCTCGGCGGCGTGAGCGGCCGGGCCACGCCGCCCGCGCCCATGTCCCTTGCGGGCCGCACCGGCTCCGCGACCTCCGCCGCATGAGCTCCCACTTCGCCCCTGCCGACGTCTCGCCCCCTTGGACCGGGCACAGACCGTCTGGTGCCGTCCTCGGCAGACCGGGCGTCCCGCTCGGTCTCCGTCAGCGCACCCGAAGAACTCGCTCCCTCCCCACCGCGGAAGGGCCGGGACCACGTGTCCCCTTCACCGGTCTCCCGGCTACCGCCGCCGGGCCAACGCTCAACCCGGCGACCGGCGGACGGCGCCCGGTACCCCGCCTCGGCACCAGACTCACCGCGAGCGCTCGCCACACCTTCGTCCTCACCCACCGGCGTACCGCCATCCCGCTCGGACCAGGCCGAACCTTCGTTCCACGGCTGCCCAGCCCCCGAACCCGATCCGACCGAATCCGTGGCGCTCCCATCCCCGGTCACCGGCACGTACCTCTCTGGCTCAGGCCAGGACGTTTCCCCCACCCGAGGGCGTCCCACTCCGGAAGCAGAGGCGGGCGTCCCCGGCCCGGCCGCGGCCACCTCCCCAGACGACGAGACACGCGCGTCCCCCTCCGACTGAGGCGAACTCTCCTCAAGACGGGGGCCGCACAGGCCGGAAGGCGCAGCGGGCGCCCCCTGCCGGGCCGAGGCCGCATCCCCCGCGCTCGACGAGACATGCGCGTCTTGCTCCGAGCGGGGTGAACTGTGCTCAAGGCGGGAGGCGCCCGCGCCGGGAGCTGAGGCGGACAATCCCGGCGCCGCCGAGGTCACTTCCTCCTCGGACGAGGAGACACCTGCGTCTTCGTCCGAGCGAGGCGGGCTCTGCTCAAGACGGGAGGCTCCCGCGCCGGAGGCAGCGATGGGCGGCCCCTGCCCGGCTGCGGCCGCCTCGGCCGCGTTCGATGGGACACCGGCGTCTTGCTCGGACCGGGGCGAGCCATGGTCAAGGTGGGGGGTGCTCATGGCGGGAGCACGGGCGGGGGTCTTCGGCCTGGCCGTTGCCGGCTCCCCGGCAGGCGGTGAGGGGTGGGCGGAGTGGGGCGGGCTGTGTTCGGGACGGTTTGTATGGGGGGCGGGGTGGGTTGGTGTGGGCCTTTGGGTGGGCGGCGGGGTTTGCTCGGGGTGGGTCGGGTCGGGGACGGCGGTCGGTGGTTCGACGGGGCGGCGGGAAGCCGGGCGGTTTCCGGTGTGGAAGGCGTAGTCGACGGCGTCGTCGGGGGGCATCGCGCGGCCTTCGCCCCAGAACTGGGCGACGAGGGGCTCGCCGAGCCGGCGGCGGATCGGTTCGAGCATGCGCTCGCGGCGGGCGGCGGCGCCGGGCAGCCGGCCGGTGGCCTCGCGGAGCGCGGACGCCGCGCCGGCGAGCGTCACCGCCGCGCGCGCGTCGCCCTCGAAGGCCACCAGCTCGGCGAAGGCCTCGAGGGCGCGGGCGACGTCGAGGCGGATGCCCGACGAGCGGCTCAGGGACAGGCTCCGCGACAGCGCCTCCCGCGCGGACGCCGCGTCCCGCTGTTCCAGCGCGACGCGGCCGATGCCGGCGAGCGCGCGCGCCATCTCCGGGCGCGCCCCGATCTCCGCCAGGATCGGCAGGACCTCGGCGTAGTGGCCGCGGGCGGCGGCGGGGTCGCCGCGGAGCTCCGCCAGCCGGCCGAGGCCGATGATGGCGTGCGCGGCGCCCCAGAGCTGCCCGATCCCCCGCATCAGCGTCGCGCCCGCGTCCAGGTGCTCGCGCGCCTCGCGGAGTCGGCCGCGGCGGATCAGCAGGTAGCCGCGGGTGATCCGCGCATACGCGCGGGCCCACTCATGGCCGGGTCCGGCGGCGATCGCGTCGGCCTCGTCCAGGCGCTGCGCCGCGTCCTCGAACCGGCCTGCGCGGGCCAGCGACTCGGCCAGCGTGACCAGGGCGGACGCGGTCATGACGGCGTTTCCGGCGGTTCGGCAGAGCGCGAGCGCCTCCTGCGCGTACCGGGCCGCCTGTGCGGCGTCGCGCCCGCCGGCGGCCAGTTGCGCGCGGCCCGCCAGCGCCGCGCCCAGTGTGCGCGCGCCGGTGCCGTGGGAGCGGGCGAGGAACCGGTCCGTCCATTCGGCCCATTCGGCGACGCGTCCCCGGACGATCCAGAAGGTGCGCAGCGCGGTGCACAGCCGCAGGCCCTTGTCGATGTCACCGCGGTCGAGCGAGAAGGTGAGCGCCGCCTGGACGTTGCCCAGTTCCGCGTCGTACCGGCGGAACAGCGCCACCCGGTCCGCCCATGCTCCGGGCACCTCCGCCACGGCGAGCCTGCCGTCCTCTTCCGCGGCTTCCAGCACGGTGTCGCGGTGCCGTAGCCGGAACGTCTCTTCCTCGCCCGCTTCGGCGAGGCGCTCGGCCGCGTACTCGCGGATGCTGTCGAGCTGCCGGAACCGGACCTGCCCCGCCATCTCCCCCACGACGGTCACCAGCGACTTGTCGACCAGGGCGGTCAGCAGGTCCAGGACGTCCTCGGCGGGGAGCGCCGCGTCGGCGCAGACGTGCTCGGCCGCCTCGAGGGTCCAGCCCGCGAAGACCGAAAGCCGGCGGAGGAGGATCCGTTCTCGTTCGCCGAGCAGGTCGTGGCTCCAGTCGATCGCCGCGCGCAGAGTCCGCTGCCGGGGCGGCGCGGTCCGGTCGCCGGCGCTGAGCAGCCGGAACCGGTCGGCGAGCCGGCCGGCGATCTGCTCCACCGACAGCACCCGGACGCGCGCCGCCGCCAGCTCCAGCGCCAGCGGCATCCCGTCCAGCGCCCGCGTGACGTCCTCGACGCCGCTGGTCACGTCGAATCCGGGACGGGCCGCGCGGGCGCGGTCGGTGAACAGCCGCACCGCCTCGTGCGGCTCCAGCGGCGGCACCCGCCACACGTTCTCGCCCGCCATCCGCAGCGGCTCGCGGCTGGTCGCCAGCACGCGCATCCGCGGGCAGCGCGCCAGCAGCAGGCCGGTGAGCTCCGCGCACTCCTCGACGACGTGCTCGCAGTTGTCCAGGACGATCAGCACCGACGGCCCGCGCAGCGCGTCGGCGAGCGTCTCGGCCGTCCGGCGGCCGTCCTCCTCCGCCACGTCGAGCACCGCCGCGACGCGCCGCGCGACCGGTTCGGGCGTGCCGTCGGGGCGGACGCCGGCCAGGTCCACGAACCAGACGCCGTCGGGATGGGCGTCGAGCATCGTCCGCGCGACGTGCAGGGCCAGCCGCGTCTTGCCGATGCCGCCCGCGCCGCACAGCGTGACCGCCCGCATGCCCTCCAGGAGGCGGCGCAGGTCGGCCGCGTCGCGCTCGCGGCCGACGAAGGCGTTGGGTTCGGCGGGGAGGTTCGTCCTCAGGAGAGGGTTCGGCCCGGTGGGAGAGTTCGGCCCCGTGGGAGGGTTCGGCTCGGTCATGCCTCTCCTGCCATGTCCGAAGAGTCCGGCCCGGTGGGTTCCGTGCCCTGGTGCGGCGCGCGGCCCGCGACGTCCGGGTCGCTCTGTGAGTGTGTCATCGCCGTGCGTGTGCCGTCTGCGGTTTCGCGGTGCCGGTTTCGCGGGCGTTCCCGCCGCCGATTCCACCCTGGGCGCCGCGGGGCCGTACCGTAGTGCGCCGTGTCGACCACCTCCGAGAACGCGGCCGCCAGCCTCGACGACGTGCTGGTCGGCGAGGCCGTGCTGGGCGTGTACCGGCAGATGTTCGCGGCGCTGGCCCGCGACAGCGGCGCCGTGGTGGACGACCCCGAGCTGGTGGACGTCGCCGAGACGCTGCTCGCCGCGTTCGCCGACGCCGGCGAGGACGGGCTGAGCCGCGAGCAGATGCGGTACGTGTGCCGCCGCTACCCGGCGGAGGTGTTCGAGAACCGGCTGCGGGTGCTGAAGGGGCTCGGCGCCGTCCGGGAGGTGTTCCCGAAGCCGAACCAGCTGCGCTACCGGGCCTCGTTCACCAGCGTGGTCGGGCTGATGTTCGTCCGCCGCATGATGCTGGACGGCGGGCAGAGCGAGATGCACCGGCTCCTCGCGCTGGAGCAGCTCAACGTCGCCGACCCGCGGATGACGCCGGAGCAGGCCCGCGACGGCGCGGACGGCCTGGCCCGCGCGTTCCGGCTGTGGAGCGTCGAGCTCGTCACCCTCACCAACGGGACGATCGAGGAGCTGCGCGAGCAGGCCCCGAAGCTGTGGGGCACGGAGGAGATCCTGCTGCGCGCCGAGCGGCTGCACGGCGCGATCCTGCGGCGGTGGCCGCAGCTCGACCGCACGTGCACCGACCTGCGCGCCGCCATCTACGCCTACGGCGACGCGTCCCGGCGCGCGGCCGCCCGCCTGTCGGACTCGGCCGGCACGACCCGCAACCTCACCCTCCTTCCGCCGGAGACGTGGCGGACCTTCGCCCGCACCGCCGGCCGCGAGGAGCTGGCGGCGGTCCTGGACGGTTTCGTGTTCGACGCCGCCGCCCCCTGGCACGAGCCGTCCGCCGTGGTGACCGCCGTGGAGGACGGGCCCCGTGCGACGCCTCCGCGCCCGGCGCCGCCGCGCCCGTCCGTGCCCGACAGGGGCCTGTCGTCCGACACCGGCTCCGACGTCACGACGATGGAACGGCTCCGCGCCATGGCCGAGGAGGTGCTGCGCGGTCGCGACCGGGTCGCCGTGCAGGACGTCCTCGCGCAGGACTGGGTGACCGCCCGGCGCACCCTGGCCGACCTGTCCTCGGCGCATCTGCACCCCGAGCTGCCCTACCGGCTCGTCTGGTCGGACGGGCTGGACGTCCGCCCGGAGGGTGCGCCCACCTGGGTGTCGCCCGGCTGGTTCGAGAGGACGTGACCGTGGACCCGCAGGTACTCGCGCGGGCGCGGGCCCGCGTGCTCGGCGCCCCGTCGGTCGCCGCGGCCGATCCCGTTCCGTCCGGAACGGCCGCGGCCACGGACGGCGACCGCGTGTGGCTGCTGCCGGTCTGGCCGGACGGCGCCACGCCCGCCCTCCTGGAGGAGTACCAGACCGCGCCGATGCCGCTGGACCGCGCGGGTCAGGCGCGCCGCGTCCTGGCGGCGGCGCTGCGCTGCTGCTGGACCCGGCTGGACGACGCGCCGTGGCCGGGAGCGCCGTCCACGGTCGCGGCCGTCCTGGACGTCTACGCGGGCATGTCGCGAGGCGACGCCGATCTCGCGCGCCGCTGGGCCACCGGGGAGCTGCGCCGCCTGGCCGAGACCGGGTGGCTTCTCCTGGACGAGGGCACCGGCGAGGGGGGCGGCACCGTGCGTCCCGGCCCTCGGGTCTCGCTGTGGGCCGAGCAGAGCCTGTCGTCCCTGCGCACCCTGATGCACCGCCTTCCCGAACCCCCGCGCCCGGAACCGGCGGCGGGCCCGGCCGAGCCGGAGAGGGAACATGCGTCATCCGCACCTCCTGTGGTGTTCAGATCACCCTTCGTGAACGAGGCTGCCGCACCTCCGGCATCAATGGCGGAAAAATCTTCATCTGTGGATAACCCGCCGCGCGCGGCGGGCGGCGACGAGGCGCGCGGCGGCGAGGAACACGGCGAGGACGGCCCCGGGGAGCGGCGGTGAGCGAGCTGTTCGAGGGGCTGCTGCGCGGCTATGACGAGCGGCGGCGGGCGGAGCTGGTCGCGGCGTACATGGCGGTGGAGCACGCGGCGGAGCCGGTGCCGGAGGTGCGGTTCCCGGCGCTGCGGGAGCCGGCGTTGCGGCGGACGGTCGGGGAGATGCTCGCGCTGAGCGGCCGGACGCTGGTCCGGTCGGAGCAGACGTCGTGGATCTCCGGCTACCGGGACGACGTCGCGGCCGAGCTGGCGAAGGACGAGGACTGCGTGCCGCCCGTCCAGGAGCGGGCGGTGCTGACGCTGGTGCTGATCCATTCGGTGGCGATCCCGCGGGCGGCGGGGCAGCTGGAGGACGACTCCTGGCTGTCGACGTATCCGACGCCGGTGGACGAGCTGAGGCGGCGGACGCAGCTGCCCGTCGGGGAGCTGGACGCGGCGCTGCGGCGGCTGCGGCTGGCCGGGCTGGTGTCGCAGGTCAAGGCGGGCGCGGACCCGGCCGACCCCGCGCAGGCCGGCGGGTTCGTGCCGGGGCCGCAGTTCCACCGGCTGACCCCGGCGGCGCGCAGGCGGCTGCAGGAGGAGCTGATCCTGGCCGCCGGGCCGGACTCGCCGCTCGCGGCGGCGATCCGGGCGCGGCGGCGGGGCCGGGAACGCGAGCAGGGGGAGAGCGAATGACGGCCGTGCTGGAACCGCTGGTGCCGGGGCCCGCCCGGGACGCGGAGAACATCGTCGGCGACCGGACGCTCGTGGCGGTGCAGGCGGTGAACATCTCGCGGCTGTCGACGCATCCGGTGCCGACCGTGCCGGGGACGCTGATCGTGGTGGCGGGGCAGGGCCCGAAGGACTCCAACGGCGCCGGCAAGTCGTCTTTCATCGCGGCGATCACGGCGCTGCTGGGCGACGAGCAGTGGCGGTTCGCGTCGGGCGCGCGCGCGGTGGCGGAGCTGCTGTTCAACGCGGAGCTGGCGGCGCAGGGCGACAGCCAGTGGGCGAGCGCCGACCACGGGTACATCGTCGGCGTCTTCGACTACGCCGAGCCCGTCGAGGCCGACGGCGAGACCGAAGACGAGACCGCGGTGACGGTGTGGCTGCGGGTGAACGTGGACGCGCCTCACCTGGAGATCCGCTGGCAGGAGGGCGTGTACCTGGCGTCGGCGCCGTCGGAGGCCGGGCGGGTCGCTCTCGCCGACCGGCTGTGGGCGAGCCTGCCGCGCAGCGCGGGCCGCCGGGACCTGGTGGCGAAGGACCTGGGCCGCGTCCTGTACGGCGGGCAGGTGCGGTGCGTGTCGTTCCTGTCGACGTCGGTGCGGTCGAAGGTCGCGACGAACCTGCTGTCGCAGCCGCTGAACGAGATCAGCCCGGAGCGGATCTTCAGCGCGATCGCGGCGCTGACCGGGCTGGACCGGGAGCTGGAGGCCGAGCGCAAGTCGCGCGCGGAGGAGCACCGGGAGCGCGGCAAGGCGGCGGAGGCGTCCGAGCGGCTGGCGGAGTGGGAGCGCGAGGCGGCGGCGATGCTGAAGACCTTCGACCGGCGCGACCGCGCGCGCGAGGAGGTCGCGGCGGCGATGCGGCACTGGCGGACGCGGCACGCGCGGCTGCTGGCGGACGCCGCCGAGGCCGACGCCGCGCACGCCGCCGAGCAGGAGGCGCTGCGCGCCGAGGCCGAGGAGCTGGCCGCGGCGGCGAAGGCGGCGGAGCGGGAGATCGAGCAGCTCACGGGCGGTGCGCTGGACGCGCAGCTCGGCGAGGCGGGCGCGGCGCTGGCCGAGCTGAAGGGGCAGGCGGACAAGCTCGGCGCGGACAAGGCGGTCGCCCGCAACCGGCTGGAGGAGCTGCGCCGGCAGGTGTCGGCGTTGGAGGAGCGGCGGCGGGAGGCCGACGGCCGGGACGGCGCCACCGCGAAGGCGGAGCTGGCGGAGGCGGAGGCGCGCCGGGACGAGGCGCAGCAGGAGTTCGGGATGGCGCGCGGCGCGGTCGCGCGGGCGGAGCGGTCGCTGGCGGAGGCCGAGGCGGGCGAGAGCAGCGCGCCCGCGCAGATCCGGGCGCTCGCCGGCGCGGGGATCGCGGCGGTTGGCCTGCTGGACGCGGTCGAGCTGGCGGAGGACGTCCGGGAGCGGTGGGAGGCGGCGCTGTGGCCGTACCGGGAGGCCGTCGTGGTCGGGACGGCCGACCTGGACGCGGCGGTCGGCGCGCTGAAGGGCCTGCCCGGCTCGATGATCGTCCCGGCGGACGGGGAGCTGGACCCGGGCGGTGAGGCCGCGGCGGGTCATCCCGAGGGCGTGCGGTGCGCGCTGCCGCTGGCGCGCTTCTTCGGCTCCTTCGTCGGCGACGCGAAGGGCGTGGTCGTCGTCGGCGGTTTCCCCGAGCCGGTGACCGGGCGGGTGGCGCGCGTGCAGGCGGCGCGCGCCGCGCTGGAGGCGGCGAAGGAGGCGCTGGAGAACGCGCGGCAGGCGACGTCCGATGCGGCCGCCGACGTGGCGCGGGCGGGGCGGCGGCTCACGGGCGCGCGTGCGGCCGACGAGCTGGACGCCGTCCACGCGCGGATGGCGGAGCTGCGCGCGCAGCTGGAGGAGCTGGCGAGCAGCGAGTCGAAGCTGGGGCCGCGCCTCGGATCGGCGGAGCAGGCCGTCCGGCGGCTCCAGGCGAAGGCGGACACGCGCGCGCTGGAGGTGGACCGGCTGCGCGGCCGCAAGGAGGCGCACGACCGGGAGCGCGACCAGGTGCGGCGCAAGAGCTCGGAGCTGGCCGACAAGCGGGCGGCGCTCGGGCTGGAGGAGCTGGAGAAGGAGTGGGGCGGGTCCCGGGAGGGCGCCGCCGAGTGGCTGTCCGGTCTCGACGACGACGAGGCGACGTGGACGCCGGCCGAGTGGTGGCACACGGCCGAGAAGCACCTGTCGGAGGCGATGCGGCGCGTGTTCCCGGACGGCCCGTCCGATGAGGACATGCCGGAGGAGACGCGGTTCCTGCTGCGGGAGCGCGCCGAGGGCGAAGGCCGCCGCACCGACCGCGAGCAGGCGACGTTCCCGCGCCTGGCGAAGTCGCTGGAGAGTTATCTGCGGCGGCAGGAGGACTACGAGAAGCATCAGCGGCGGCAGATCGAGGTGCAGCAGTCCGGGCGCCGCGCCGACCTGGAGAAGGCGCGCAAGGGCGCGATGGAGGCGGCGGGCGCCGCGGAGGCGCACCGGACGGCGCTGACCGCCGCGATCCGCGCGCGCCTCCAACGGGTGTCGGAGGAGTTCGAGAAGCTGGACGTGACCTACGGCGGCTACGGCGCGACGCTGGACTTCCCGACTCCGGAGCAACCGGGCGATCCGGAGCAGGAGTGGCGCTGGCGGGTGACGCCGAAGTGGCGGCGTTCGGACGGTCAGCGCTACGTCCCGTACAACCGGCGTGCCAACACCGCGCTGATGGACGAGAAGGCGGTCAAGCTGGTGTGCGCGGCGGCGCTGGCCAGTTCCGGCGGCGGGCGGCTCTGCCTGGTGCTGGACGAGCTGGGCCGCAACCTCGGCAAGGAGCACCGCAAGGAGGCCGTCGCGCTGTTCCGCAAGATCGGTGAGACGCACGGCATCACGGTGATCGGCGCGCTTCAGGACGACATGGAGCCGTATGCGATCGACGCGTGCGGGCAGTACGTGAAGCTGCGCCGCTCGTCCGACACGATGCCGTACAACGAGCCGCCCGTGGTCGTCGGCTACGACGAGCACGAGCCGCGCGTCCGGAAGCTGGCGGAGGCGATCACCCGGGCCCGGGCGGAGCCGGAGATGCCCGGCGAAGCACCGTAATTGGTGTGAAGCCGGTCGGCGGATCCGGCAGGATGCCCGCCATGCGCGCTGACGAGCTCCTGGCCGAAGTCGAACCGCTGCCGTTCGGGGAGCGCTGCCGCCGGCTGGCGGATCTGCGCGCCGAGGCCGGCACGCCGGAGCTCGCGGCGCTGATCGACGAGCTGGCGGGGCGCGGTCACTACGAGCGGTCGCTGGCGCTGTTCGTCGCGGCGGCCGTGCGGGACGGGGCGTCGCTGGCGCACATCGCCCGCGCCACCGGCGACCCTGACGCGGAGCTGGCGTGCGCGGCGATCCGGCTGGCGGTCCGCTACGGGAACGGTCCGGAGCCGTTCCTCGCCAGGCTCGGCGACGCGCCGGCGGCGATCCGGGCGGCGATCTACGAGGCGGTCCGCAAGTGGTGGCGCACGGACCTGGCGGACGCGCTCGTGGGACCGGTCACCGACCGCTGGGGCGTGGAAGAGGCCGCCGCGCTGCTGCCCACCTGCAGTACCGAGGTCGTGGCGGAACGGATCGATGCGGTAGCGCGCGCCGTCCCGAACTGGGCGTCCCTAGGCGGCGCCCATCCCGGCATCATGCTCGGCTATGCGGAACGACGGCTCGCGGAGGCAGGGGATTGGCTCCGCGCCGGTTGGTGGGCCCTGCACGGGACCGGTGTGGCGGCGGCGGCGAGCCTTGAACCCGGACGCGTCGTCGGCCTGCTGGAGCGGTACGGGACCGGCCGGGGGCTGCCGCTCGCGCTCGACGCAAAGGCCGGGCTGCTGCTGGACGCCGAGCCGGCCCGCATGCTGCGGCTGCTGACATCCGAGCGTTACCGGGGTTCGCTGCGACGGTTGCTGGCGCGCAGGTCGGTCCGGGACCGGCTGGCGAAGCTGGACGACGACGGCGTGGCACGGGTGGCCCGTTCCGTCCGCGAGGACGGCTCGGCGCTTCGCCTCCTGCTTAAGGCGTTCCCGCCGTCCCGCCGCGAGCACGTGTTCGACGCGGCGATGACCGGTGTGGACCTGTCGGCCGCCGAACTGGACGCGCCGCTCCTCGACGTCCTGCCGCACGCGATCCGGATCCGGGAGGCGCGGCGGATGCTGCGGCTGACCCGGATCGCCGAGACCCCGGCGCGCCACCGGAGCGTCACTGCCTTCCTGCCGTACGAGGAGGCGCTGCCGGTCCTGGAGGCGCTGACCCGCCGTCCGGACGCCGACGACCGCGCCACGGGATACGTGCTGCTCATCGCGTGCGCGGGCCGCAGCCGCGATCCCGGCACGCTGACCGCGACGCTGGAGTCGCTCGTCCGGCTGCGCAACGAGCAGGATCCCGTCCGGTACGCGGCGCTGAACGCCCTCGCGAACGTCCCGGAGGGCCTGCTGCGCACCGAGCACGCGGCGGCGGTCGGGCGGTTCGCCGACGACGCGCTGGCCGCCCGCGACTGCTCGTACATGACCCGGCAGGCGCTCGGCCGGATCGCCGCCGCGTTCTGCCGGCAGGGCGCGATCCGCGACGACGCCGACCTGGTTGTGTTCGGGCTGGACCTCGTCGAGCGCCTCATCGGCCATGCGGGCGCGGTCTATCTCGGACGCCTCGACCGCTCCCTGCGGCACGGCCAGGAGCACCGCCTCGCCGCCACCCTCGCGCCCTACCTGGAGGCGGGCGCGCGCCGCGACGACCACCGGCTCGCGCTGCTGCTCGTGCGGGCGCTGGGCCGCCGGGCGCACCACGTCCGGCCGCTCCAGGACGCGCTGGAGACCGCGCTCGACGCGCGCAGCGACGCCGTCCTGCGGGATGCGGTCGAATTGTGGCTCGCTGCCCCGGGCGCGCGCGCCGAGCGTGTCGAGCGGGTCATCGCCAAGGACGCCTCTGCCGTCGCCGTGCCGGCCGTCCTCGCGACGATCGCCCGCGAGCGCACCGACCTGCTCGGCCTCGTGCTCGGCGGGAGCGCCCCGTCCGGGCGGTTCCAGCGGGCGGACGTCGCCTACGTCCCGCACATGGAACCGTCATGGATGCGCCGTTGGACGTCCCGGCAGCGGGCCGCCTTCCTCGGACTGCTCACCCGCGTGGCCGACGACGAGACGCAGCCCGGCCATGCGCGGGAGGGCGCGGTCCGGGCCATCGCCACCGTCCCCGGCGTGGACGCGGCGCGGCTGCGTCCCTACCTCGCCTCCGAGGACGACGGGCTCTGCCGGGCGGCGCTGACCGCGGTGCCATGGACGGCGTCCCCGCAGGCCGTGCTGCCGGACCTGCTCGCGCACGCCGCCACCGACCACGCGCACGTCGCGATGTACGCGATGACCCGCGCCGCCCGGTTCGTCCGGCCTTCGACGCTGGCGGCGACGCTCGGCCCGGCCCTGCGGGAGGGGAAGATCACCGCGCGCAAGGAGGCGCTGCGCATCGTGCTGCGCAACCGGGTCCCGGACGCCCTCGCCCTGGTCGCCGCCGCATGGGACGACCCCGGCCAGCACCGGGACGTCCGTGCAGCGATCGTCTCGGCGGTCCGCCCCTACCTGGCCGAGGAGGCCGCGCGGCGGATCCTCGCCGAGGCGGCGGACGGCCCGCGCGACCTCGCCCGCCAGGTGCTCGGCGCACCGCCGCTGAGCGTCGAGGAGCGCTTCCGCGGCTTCTACGCCTCGCTGGTCCTGCGGGTGGCCCGCTCCGACGACGCCGAGGCCCGCGATGCCGCGATCCCGAACGTCCCGCCGTGGGCGCCGTGGGCACCGGACGCCCCGTCCGTACTGGCCGATCTCGTCACCGACCTCGGCGCGGCGCACGGCTGGCGGCCGGCCCTCGACGCGCTGGTCCGCTGCGTCGTCGACGGGTTCGGCGCGCCGGAGCTCGGCACGGCCGCCGCCGAGCTGGCCGCCGCACCGGACGAGCCCGACGCCGGCGCCGAACGGGATCTGCCGGCGTTCCAGCGGCTGTCGGCGCTGGTCGGCGCCGTGCGGGACGCGGCGAGCCGCGACCGCGACACCGCCGCGCGCGCCATCGCCGCCCTCGATGGCCGCCTCCCCGGCCATCTCGCCGGGGAGCTGGCCGCCGCGACGTTCCGCTGGGACGAGCCCGGCGCGGCCGTCGCCCTCGACGCGCTGGCGGACCGCTGCACCGGCGGCGTCCTGGCCGCCCGGCAGGTCGCCGAGGCCCTCGTCCCCTGGAGGGACGACGACTGGGACGACGATTTCGCGGAGTACATCGGTGTGCCGGACGGCGCCCCGGACCCCGAGGACGTGCTCCCGCACGCGGAACGCCTCGCGGCACGCGGCGACCTCGCCGGCGGCCTGTTCGCCGCGGCGCTCACCGGCGGCCACGCGCCGCGCGCCGGCTGGCCCGACGCGTGGCGCGCCGTGCTCCGCGCCCTGCGCGCCCATCCGGAGGCCGACGTCGCGTTCACCGCGAAGGGCATCCTCACCGCACGGGAATGACCAACCTTCCACCGGTCCCCCGCGTCACATGGGTGGATCGATCAGAACGAACCTGAGGAGCGCCCGGTGACGCAGTGGCGGGTTTCCGGATTCGAAGAGGTGCGCGAGCTCGGCCGCGGCGCGCAGGGCCGGGTGGCGCTGGCCCGGCACGGCGGGACCGGCGCGCCCGTCGCGATCAAGTACCTGCCGGCCGACGCCCATCCCGGCGCCAAGGACGCCTTCCGCAACGAGGCCCGGATGCTCGGCCGGGTCGACGACCCGCACGTGGCGCGGCTCTACCGGCTCGTGGAGCACGAGGACGGCACCGCACTGATCATGGAGGCGGTCGAGGGCGTCTCGCTGAAGCGGGTCCTGGCCGAGCACGGCGCGCTCGGCCCGGAGGCGTCGCTGCTGGTCCTGAAGGGGTCGCTGCGCGGGCTGGCCGCCGCGCACGCCGCCGGGGTCGTCCACCGCGACTACAAGCCCGCCAACGTCGTCGTCCGCGCGGACGGCCTCAGCAAGCTCATCGACTTCGGCATCGCCGTGTGGACGGGCGAGGGCGACCGGTCGGGCACCCCCACCTACATGGCGCCCGAGCAGTGGCGCGGCGAACCCGCCACCCCGGCCACCGACGTCTACGCCGCCACCTGCGTCTTCTACGAATGCGTGACCGGTGAGCGGCCCTACAGCGCGGACGACCGGATGGCGTTGATGGGCAAGCACGCCACCGCGCCCGTCCCGGCGGAGAAGGTCCCGGAGCCGCTGCGCGCGCTGGTGCTCCAGGGGATGGCGAAGGACGCCGCCTACCGCCCGCCGGGCGCCGCGCATTTCGTGGGCGAACTCGACCGCATCGCCGTCCAGGCCTACGGCCCGGACTGGGAGCAGCGCGCCGTCCGCGCCCTGGCCATGGCCGCCGCCGCGTTCGCCGCGCTGTTCCCCCTCGCCGCCGCGGGCCTGGTCGCCGGCGGCGCGGGCGCGCCGGGCGCCGGAGCCGGGGCGGCCGGC
>NZ_BAAAMR010000128.1:0-25743 GCF_039529375.1 Actinomadura napierensis | reverse complement strand
CGGCTTCGGCGCGCCCCGCGCCGGCGGTGGCGGTCGTCCGGGCGGCGGCTTCGGCCCCCGTCCCGGTGGCGGCGGTCGCGGTCGCGGCGGCACGCAGGGCGCGTTCGGACGTCCGGGCGGACGTCCCGCACGCGGCCGCAAGTCGAAGCGGGCGCGTCGTCAAGAGTTCGAGAACATGCAGGCGCCCGCCGTCGGCGGCGTCTCGGCTCCGCGCGGCAACGGCAAGGCCATCAGCCTTCCGCAGGGCGCGTCGCTGACCGACTTCGCCGAGAAGATCGGCGCCAACCCGGCGTCGCTCGTCGCGATCATGATGCACCTCGGCAAGATGCTCACCGCGACGCAGTCGGTCGACCCCGACGACCTGCAGGCCCTGGGCCTGGAGCTCGACTTCGAGGTCCATGTCGTCAGCCCCGAGGAGGAGGACCGCGCGCTGCTCGAGTCCTTCGACATCGAGTACGGCGAGGACGAGGGCGGCGAGGAGCACCTCGAGTCCCGTCCGCCGGTGGTCACCGTCATGGGTCACGTCGACCACGGCAAGACCAAGCTGCTGGACGCCATCCGGCACGCCAACGTGCAGGCGGGCGAGGCCGGCGGCATCACCCAGCACATCGGCGCCTACCAGGTCGAGACCCAGGTGGACGGCGACGACCGCAAGATCACCTTCATCGACACCCCGGGCCACGAGGCGTTCACCGCCATGCGTGCCCGCGGTGCCGACACCACCGACCTGGTGGTGCTGGTGGTCGCCGCGGACGACGGCGTCAAGCCGCAGACCACCGAGGCGATCGACCACGCCACCGCGGCCGGGGTGCCGATCGTGGTCGCGGTCAACAAGATCGACGTCGAGGGCGCGGACACGAACCGGGTCCGGGCGCAGCTCACCGAGTACGGCCTGGTCGCCGAGGAGTTCGGCGGTCAGACCCAGTTCGTCGACGTGTCCGCCAAGCAGGGCACCAACATCGACGGGCTGCTCGAGGCGATCGTCCTGACGGCCGACGCCGAGCTGGAGCTGAAGGCCAACCCCGACATGCCCGCCCAGGGCTCGGCCATCGAGGCCCACCTGGACAAGGGCCGGGGCGCCGTGGCGACCGTGCTGGTGCAGCGCGGCACGCTGCGGGTCGGCGACTCGATCGTCTGCGGCGTGGCCAGCGGCCGCGTCCGGGCGATGCTCGACGAGAACGGCAACAGCGTCGAGGAGGCGGGCCCGTCCCGTCCGGTGATGGTGCTCGGCCTCGCGGCCGTGCCCGGCGCCGGGGACAACTTCCTGGTCGTCGAGGACGACCGGGTCGCCCGTCAGATCGCCGACAAGCGGGTGGCGCGCAAGCGCAACGCCGAACTGCTGCGGAGCCGCAAGAGCAGCTCCCTCGAGGAACTGTTCAAGGACTTCCAGGAGGGCAAGCGGCAGGAACTGCTGCTCATCCTCAAGGGCGACGTGTCCGGTTCGGTCGAGGCGCTGGAGGACTCGCTCCTCAAGATCGACGTGGGCGACGAGGTCAGCCTGCGGATCATCCGCCGCGGTGTCGGCGCGATCACGCAGGACGACGTCAACCTGTCGCTGGCGTCCGAGGAGGGCGCGGTCATCATCGGCTTCAACGTCCGGCCGGAGCGCAACGCGCAGGAACTGGCCGACCGCGAGGGCGTCGACATCCGCTACTACTCGGTCATCTACCAGGCGATCGACGAGATCGAGGCGGCCCTCAAGGGCATGCTGAAGCCGGAGTTCGAGGAGGCCCAGCTGGGCACCGCCGAAGTCCGGGAGATCTTCAAGGTGCCGCGGATCGGCAACGTCGCCGGTTCGATGGTCACCTCGGGGATCATCCAGCGCAACGCCAAGGCCCGCCTCGTCCGCGACGGCGTCGTGGTCTCCGACAACCTCACGGTGTCGTCGCTGCGCCGCTTCAAGGACGACGCGACCGAGGTCCGCGAGGGCTTCGAGTGCGGTATCGGCGTGGGGTACAGCGACATCAAGCTCGGCGATGTCATCGAGTGCTTCGAGATGCGGGAGAAGCCTCGCGACTGAGGCCCGCGCTCGCGGCACCGAACGTCCGCGGTACGGACCGTCCGCGCGGACCAGGCCTCCGGGCCCGGTCCGCGCGGACGGCCGGCCGGGACGGACCGGTGAAAAAATGTGACACGACGCCAGGCGGTTCTTCTAGCCTGGCGTCTGTCATTCCCGGGCCCCCGCCCGCCGGGCGGTCCGGGAACACGGCGGCTCACCGCCGTCGTTCCTACTTGTGGATCCCGAGGTGATCGACCAGGTGTACGTGGGTGCGCTGACGCTCGACCTGCTGCTGGGGGACGTGCGGTCGCTGAAGCAGAAGCGGTCGGTGGTCCGGCCCATCATCGCCGAGGTGCGCAAGCACTTCCCGGGGGTGGCCGTGGCCGAGACCGGCGGCAACGACCTGCACCGCAGGGCGGAGATCGGGATCGCCGTGGTCTCGGGCACCGCGGCCAACTGCACCCAGGTGCTCGACGAGTGCGAGCGCCTGGTGTACGGGCGGCCGGAGATCGAGCTGCTGTCCGCGCGGCAGCGGCTGTTCAACGACGAGGAATGACCGGCCGGAGTCCGGCGCGACGCCCCCGGCGGAGCGCGGGACGGCCGACCGGCACACCGGGGCCCGCGGGGGTTCGCCCCCGCGGGACCCGCGACCATAGAGAAAGGGAGTGCGATCATGGTGGACGCAGCTCGGGCGCGCAAGCTCGCCGACCGCATCCAGCAGATCGTGGCCGAGATGCTGGAGAGGCGGATCAAGGATCCGCGGCTCGGCTTCGTGACCGTGACGGACACCCGCATCACCAACGACCTGCGCGACGCGACCGTGTACTACACGGTGTACGGGTCGGACGGCGAGCGCGCCGAGACGGCGGCGGCCCTGGAGAGCGCCAAGGGCGTCATCCGGTCGGAGGTGGGCAGGAAGACCGGGGTGCGGCACACGCCCAGCATCACGTTCGTCATGGACTCCCTGATGGAGAACGCGGCGCACATCGACGACCTGCTCGCCAAGGCCCGCGCGAAGGACGCCGAGGTGGCGAGGGCCGCGCAGGGCGCGTCCCCGGCGGGGGACGAGAACCCCTACCGTGAGCCGGCCTCCGACGAGGACGAGGACCTGGACGAGGACGAGGACGGCCCGGACGAGGACGGCGGCACGGCGGGGGACGGTGAGGACGACCGGTCCGGACGCCCGTCATCGTGAGCGCGCGGGACGGGCGCGCGGAGACGCCGGGCGCCTCCTGGACCGAGGAGTGCTCGCTGCACGAGATGGGCGGGCACGGGGCGAGCGGGCACGACGTGGTACCGCACGGCGGTGGCGTCCGCGGCGGCTCGCCGGCGTCCGCCGCGCCGAACGCGCCCGCACTGGCCGCACCCGCACTGACCGCGCCCGCGCCGAAGACCTCCGAGCGTGCGCCGGCGCTGGAGGGCACGGGCACCGGCGGTGACGCGCCGGGCGCGGCGTCCGCTGAGCTGGACTGGGACGGCGCGGTCGAGCTGATCGAGGCGGCCGACGAGGTGTGCCTCGCCTGCCACATCGCCCCGGACGGGGACGCGCTCGGCTCGATGCTGGCGCTCGCGCAGGCCCTGCACGCGCTGGGCAAGCGGTGCCTCGCCTCCTTCGGCGAGCCGTTCGCGGTGCCGGCGATCCTGCGGTTCCTGCCCGGCCAGGAGTTCCTGGTCGAGCCCGCGCGGATGCCGGCCGCCCCGGCCCTGATGATCTCCCTGGACGCGGCGGGCCAGGCGCGGCTCGGGTCGCTCGCGGCCGCGGCCGGCCGGGCCGGGGCGCTGATCGTGGTGGACCACCACGCCTCCAACGTCGGGTTCGGCGGTGTCCGGCTGGTCGACCCGGACGCGGCGGCCACGGCGGTGCTGGTCGAGGAGCTGATCCGGCGGCTCGGCGTGCCGCTGGACGGCGACATCGCGCAGGGCCTGTACGCGGGGCTCGCCAGCGACACCGGCTCGTTCAAGTACCCGTGCACGACGCCCGAGGTGCACGACCTCGCCGGGCGGCTGCTGACGGCCGGGGTCCGGCCGGAGGCGGTGAGCCGGGAGCTGTGGGACCGGGCGCCGTTCGGCTACCTGCAGGTGCTGGCGGGGGCGCTGTCGCGGGCGCGGCTGGAGCGCGACGCGGCGGGCGGCCTGGGCCTGGTCTGGACGACGATCGCCCGCGCCGACCGGGAGGCCCGCGACGTCCCGTACGACCAGCTGGAAGGCGTCATCGACCAGCTCCGGCGCACCGACGAGGCCGAGGTCGCGGTCGTGCTGAAGGAGAACGACCGGGGCGAGTGGTACGTGTCGACCCGCGCGAAGGGCGTGGTGGACGTCGGCCGCGCCTGCGTGGAGCTGGGCGGGGGCGGGCACCGCACCGCCGCCGCGTTCACCATGGGCGGCGAGCCCGCCTGCATCATCGACCGGTTGCGCGCGGCGCTGCGCGAGCCGTGCCCCACCGACGGCCGGACCGAGGAGTAGAGAGCGCGCGTGGAGAACTCGGGACTCGTCATCGTGGACAAGCCGGGCGACTGGACCTCGCACGACGTGGTGGGGAAGATGCGGCGGCTGGCCAAGACGCGCCGCGTCGGGCACGCCGGGACGCTGGACCCGATGGCGACGGGCGTGCTCGTCCTCGGCGTCGGCAAGGCGACGCGGCTGCTCGGCCACCTCGCGCTGACCGAGAAGGGCTACGACGCCACCATCCGGCTGGGCGAGTCGACCAACACCGACGACGCCGAGGGCGAGACCACCGCGACGGCGTCCGCCGCTTCCGTGGCCGACGAGGCGCTGCGCGCGGGGATCGCGGCGCTGACCGGGCCGATCGAGCAGGTCCCGCCGCAGGTCAGCGCGATCAAGGTGAACGGGCAGCGGGCGTACAAGATGGCCCGCAAGGGCGAGGAGGTCGCGCTGGCGGCCCGTCCGGTGACGGTGCACGAGTTCCGGATCCTGGACGTGCGGCGGCACGGCGAGGTGATCGACGTGGACGCCTCGGTGTCCTGCTCGTCCGGCACCTACATCCGGGCGCTGGCCCGCGACCTGGGCGCGGCGCTCGGCTGCGGCGGGCACCTGACGGCGCTGCGCCGCACCCGCGTCGGCCCGTACGACCTGGCGATGGCGCGCACGCTCGACCAGCTCGGCGAGAAGCTGGAGATCCTGCCGATGGCGGAGGCCGTCGCGGCGGTGTTCCCGCGCCGGGACGTGTCGGAGGACGACGCCCGCAAGGTGGCGCACGGCGGGCGCCTCGCGGCGGCCGGCCTGGGGCCGGGCCCCGTCGGGGTGTTCGCGCCGGACGGGTCCCTCCTGGCGCTGGTCGAGGAGCAGGGCGGTTCCGCCAAGCCCCTCGCCGTCTTCGTCGGTAGGCCGTAGAGGGACGCCGTGGCGAGCGTCACCCCGCCGCGGCGGTGCGCACCCAACCTACGGACGCGTAACCTACGTGACCGTAGGTTAGTTGCTGAGGAGGCTGCCATGACCACGGTGACCGATCCCGTGACCGACCCCGGAGACGACCCCGGAGACGACCCCGGACCGGGAGTCGGGTCCCCGACCAAGCCGCGGCTGCGCGGCTGGTTGCACCTCGGCGCGTTCCCGGCCGTCATGCTCGCGGGGCTGGTGCTGGTCGCGCTCGGCCCGAGCCCGCTCGCCCGGCTCTCCTCGGCGGTCTACGTCGCCACGTCCGGGCTGCTGTTCGGGATCTCGGGGACCTACCACCGGCAGGCGGACTCGCACCGGCTGATCGAGGTGCTGCGCCGCTTCGACCACGCCAACATCTACCTGATCATCGCCGGGACCTACACGCCGTTCGCCGTGCTGGCGCTCGACGGCGGCGTCCGCATCGCCGTGCTCGCCACGGTGTGGACGGGGGCCGTCGCCGGCGTGGTGTTCCGCACCACCTGGGTCGGCGCCCCACGCGCCCTGTACGTGACCCTCTACATCGTGCTGGGCTGGGTGGCGGTGTTCTTCCTGCCGCAGTTCCTGGACGGCGCGGGCGTCGTCGCGTGCCTGATGGTCGCGGTCGGCGGCATCTGCTACAGCGTCGGCGGGATCGTCTACGGGCTGCGCCGGCCCAACCCGTCCCCGCACTGGTTCGGCTTCCACGAGGTGTTCCACGCGTGCACGCTCGCCGCCTACGTCCTGCAGTACATCGCCGTGTCGTTCGTCGTCTACCAGTCCGGCTGACGGCCCTTCGCCCCCGAAGCGCGCCCCTCGGGTAACGGCACCGGACGGCGCATGGCACCCTTATGTCGACAGACAGAACCCGCAGGGACGTCCTACGCAGGGAGAGCATGGTGCGGCGCTGGCATGGCCTCGACGAGGTTCCGGCCGACTGGGGCCGTTCGGTGGTCACCATCGGGGTGTTCGACGGCGTGCACCTCGGCCACCAGCGGATCGTCGGCGCCGCCGCCGAGGAGGCGCGCCGCCGCGGCCTGCGCTCGGTGACGATCACCTTCGACCCGCACCCCGACGAGGTGGTCCGGCCCGGCACCCACCCGCCGCTGCTGGCCACCACTCAGCGGCGCGTCGAGCTGCTGCAGGGCCTCGGCACCGACGCGGTCGTGGTCGTGCCGTTCACGCTGGAGCTGTCGAAGACGCCGCCGGACGAGTTCGTCCAGCAGGTGCTGGTCGACCGGCTGCACGCGGCTCACGTCATCGTCGGCGAGGACTTCCGGTTCGGGCACAAGGCCAAGGGCGACGTCGCGCTGCTGAAGGAGCTCGGCGAGAAGTACGACTTCACCGCCGAGGGCATGCCGCTGGTCGCCAACGGCGACACGATCTCCTCCACCTACATCCGGGAGCGGCTGGAGGCCGGCGACGTCGAGGGCGCCGCGGGGGCGCTCGGCCGCCCGCACCGCGTCGAGGGCGTGGTCGTGCGCGGCCACCAGCGCGGCCGGGCGCTCGGCTTCCCCACCGCGAACCTGGAGACGCTGCCGCACACCGCGATCCCCGCGGACGGGGTGTACGGCGGCTGGCTGGTCGCCGACACCGACCGCTACCCGGGGTTCCGCTGGCCCGCCGCGATCTCCATCGGCACCAACCCGACGTTCGAGGGCGCGGGGGAGCGGACCGTCGAGGCCTACGCCCTCGACCGCGACGACCTCGACCTGTACGGCGAGCACATGGGGGCCGACTTCACCGCCCGCATCCGCGACACCCTGAAGTTCGACTCGATCGACGCCCTCATCGAGGAGATGCGCCGCGACGTCGCCCGCGCCCGCGAGATCACGTCCGGCTGACCGGGCCGGCTCGGGTGAAAGCCCAGGTCGGACGCGAGTACGTGGTGATCATGGCGGATTCCGCTGAGTGACGGGGCGGCTTTGCGGCATGGTACGGTGAATAGTCGCCGGGATGGGCCCCGGTGCGGTCGGCTGCACCCTCATGCGGCCCGGCCACCTCTCAAAACGCACCATGCGGACCCGTGCGCCCACCGGGCCCGGATCTGCGGGTGACGATCTCATCGAAGGAGCCACGTGTCGCTCGACACCGCCACGAAGAACCAGATCATCGCCGAGTACGCGACCACTGAGGGTGACACCGGTTCCCCGGAGGTCCAGGTCGCACTGCTGACGCGCCGCATCAACGATCTGACCGAGCACCTCAAGGAGCACAAGCACGACCACCACAGCCGTCGTGGTCTGCTGCTGCTGGTCGGCCGCCGCCGCCGGCTCCTGAAGTACCTGAGCAACAAGGACATCAACCGCTACCGGCAGCTGATCGAGCGACTCGGTCTGCGCCGCTAGCACGGTGAGGGAGCGGCCTCGGGCCGCTCCCTCTCTTTCTGTGACCCGGACGGGGCGCGACGCCCCGTCCGGGGGTAGAACCGAAGAGAAGAGCCTCGCGGACACCGCTGGTGCGGGCCGGTCCTCGGTAGTGGCTTCCGGATCCGTTCCGCCGCATCGGCGGGCCTGACGATCCGGGTGCTTCGATCGAAGACCGGCAGCGTGACAAGCCACGGGAAACGGCCGCGAGGACCGACGCCGAGACCTGAGGAGGTTTCCCGTGACAGAAGCCGTGCGCATCGACGGTGCGCAGAGCACCGAGGCCGTGATCGACAACGGCACGTTCGGCACCCGCACCATCCGCTTCGAGACGGGCCGGCTGGCCCGCCAGGCGGCCGGCTCCGCCGTCGCCTACCTCGACGACGAGACGATGGTGCTGTCGGCGACCACCGCGTCGAAGAAGCCCAAGGAGAACCTGGACTTCTTCCCGCTGACGGTGGACGTCGAGGAGCGGATGTACGCGGCCGGGCGCATCCCCGGCTCGTTCTTCCGCCGCGAGGGCCGTCCGTCCGAGGACGCGATCCTGACCTGCCGGCTGATCGACCGGCCGCTGCGGCCGTCGTTCACCAAGGGGCTGCGCAACGAGATCCAGGTCGTCGAGACGATCATGGCGCTGCACCCCGACCACCTGTACGACGTCGTGGCGATCAACGCCGCGTCGATGTCCACCCAGCTGGCCGGGCTGCCGTTCTCCGGCCCGATCGGCGGCGTCCGCGTCGCGCTGATCGAGGGCCAGTGGGTCGGCTTCCCGACCCACCCCGAGCTGGAGCGCGCGACCTTCGACATGGTCGTGGCCGGCCGGGTGCTGGCCGACGGCGACGTCGCGATCATGATGGTGGAGGCGGAGTCCACCCGCGACACCCTCAAGCTCGTCGGCGAGGGCGCGACCGCCCCGACCGAGGAGACCGTCGCGCAGGGCCTGGAGGCGGCCAAGCCGTTCATCAAGGTGCTGTGCAAGGCGCAGAGCGACCTCGCCGCCGTCGCCGCGAAGGACACCCGCGAGTACCCGATCTTCCTGGACTACCAGGACGACGTGCTCGCCGCCGTCACCGACCACGTCGGCGGCGACCTCGCCCAGGCGCTGACGATCGCCGGCAAGCAGGAGCGCGAGGCCCGGCTCGACGAGATCAAGGCCGGCGCCGTCGAGAAGCTCGCCGAGCAGTTCGAGGGCCGCGAGAAGGAGATCTCCGCCGCCTACCGCGCCGTGACCAAGAAGCTCGTCCGCGAGCGGGTCATCCGCGACGGGCTGCGCATCGACGGCCGCGGCCTGAAGGACATCCGCCAGCTGACCGCCGAGGCCCACGTGCTCCCGCGGGTGCACGGCTCGGCGCTGTTCGAGCGCGGCGAGACGCAGATCCTCGGCGTGACGACGCTGAACATGCTCCGCATGGAGCAGATGATCGACACGCTGAACCCCGAGCGCACCAAGCGCTACATGCACAACTACAACTTCCCGCCGTACTCCACCGGCGAGACCGGCCGGGTGGGCTCGCCCAAGCGCCGCGAGATCGGGCACGGCGCGCTCGCCGAGCGCGCGCTGATCCCGGTGCTGCCCACCCGCGAGGAGTTCCCGTACGCGATCCGGCAGGTGTCGGAGGCGCTCGGCTCCAACGGCTCCACCTCGATGGGGTCGGTCTGCGCGTCCACCATGTCGCTGCTGGACGCGGGCGTCCCGCTGAAGCAGATGGTGGCGGGCATCGCGATGGGCCTGATCAGCGAGGGCGGCGAGTACGTCACGCTGACCGACATCCTCGGCGCCGAGGACGCGTTCGGCGACATGGACTTCAAGGTCGCCGGCACCCGCGACGTCATCACGGCGCTGCAGCTCGACACCAAGCTCGACGGCATCCCCGCCTCGGTGCTGGCCGCCGCGCTGAAGCAGGCCAAGGGCGCGCGGCTGGCGATCCTGGACGTGATGCAGGAGGCCATCGAGGCGCCCGCCGAGATGAGCCCGAACGCGCCGCGGATCATCACGATCAAGGTCCCGGTCGACAAGATCGGCGAGGTCATCGGCCCGAAGGGCAAGATGATCAACTCGATCCAGGACGACACCGGCGCCGACATCACGATCGAGGACGACGGCACCATCTACGTCGGCGCCACCGACGGCCCGTCCGCCGAGGCGGCGCGGACCGCGATCAACGCGATCGCGAACCCGCACATGCCGGAGGTCGGCGAGCGGTTCCTCGGCACCGTCGTCAAGACCACCACGTTCGGCGCGTTCGTGTCGCTGCTGCCCGGCAAGGACGGCCTGCTGCACGTCTCGCAGATCCGCAAGCTGCACGGCGGCGCCCGGATCGAGAACGTCGAGGACGTGATGGGCGTCGGCGAGAAGGTCCAGGTCGAGGTCACCGAGATCGACCAGCGCGGCAAGCTGTCGCTGGTGCCGGTCGAGGTGGTCGAGCGCGAGTCCGCCGAGCGGCCCGAGGGCGGCGGCGACGAGCGCGCCGCCGCCGAGGCCGACGGCGACTCCGGCGAGCGCCGTGAGCGCCGCGACGACGGCGACAAGCGCGCCCCGCGCCGCCGCCGCACCCGCCGCGGCGACGAATCCGGCCAGCGCAACTCCTGACCGAGCACGCGATGACCGACCGGCCTGCCCGTCCCGGGCAGGCCGGTCGGCCGCTTTCCGCCCCGATCCCGGACCACCACCGAATGCGAGTGACACCGTGACCCTGCCGGCGCGGGCGCAGGAGCCCGGCACCACCACCACGATCCACACCGACGGCGCCGGCGCGGTCCGCCGCACCGTGCTGCCCGGCGGGCTGCGGGTGATCACCGAGTCGACGCCGGCGGTGCGGTCCGCGGCGTTCGGCGTCTGGTCGGCCGTCGGCTCCCGCGACGAGGCGCCCGCTGACGCCGGCGCCAGCCACTACCTCGAGCACGTGCTGTTCAAGGGCACGAAGCGGCGGTCGGCGCTGGAGATCTCCGCCGCGGTCGACGCGGTCGGCGGCGACCTCAACGCCTTCACCGCCAAGGAGTACACCTGCTACTACGCGCGGGTGCTGGACTCCGACCTGCCGCTCGCCGTGGACGTGGTGTCCGACATGGTCGCCGACTCGGTGAACCGCCCCGAGGACGTCGAGGCCGAGCGCGGCGTGATCCTCGAAGAGATCCACATGCGCGACGACGACCCCGGCGACCTCATCCACGACGAGTTCGCCACCGCGCTGTACGGCGACACCCCCCTCGGCCGCCCCATCCTCGGCACCGAGGACTCGATCAACGCGCTGTCCCGGGACCGCATCCACGGCTACTACCGGGAGCACTACACTCCGTCCAACCTCGTGGTGTCCGTCGCCGGCAACATCGACCACGACGAGGTCGTCCGGCTGGTGTCGGACGCGTTCGCCGAGCACCTGACCGGCGACGCCACGCCCGCGCCGCCCCGCGTCGGCGGGCCCACCGCGCCGGTCGACCCGCGCACCGTCATCATCGACAAGGACACCGAGCAGGCGCACATCGTGCTCGGCGTCCCCGGCGTGTGCCGCACCGACGACCGCCGCTTCGCCCTCGGCGTGCTGAACGCCGCGCTCGGCGGCGGCATGTCGTCCCGCCTCTTCCAGGAGATCCGGGAGAAGCGCGGCCTGGCCTACTCGGTGTACAGCTACACCGCCCAGTACGCCGACTCCGGCATCTTCGGGGTCTACGCCGGCTGCCAGCCCGGCAAGGTCGAAGAGGTCCTGTCGATCTGCCGGGACGAGGTGGGCCGCGCCGCCGAGCAGAGCCTGACCGCCGAGGAGCTGGAGCGCGGCAAGGGCCAGCTGCGCGGCGCGATGGTCCTCAACCTGGAGGACACCGGCTCCCGGATGAGCCGCATCGGCAAGAGCGAGCTCGTCTACGAGTCGCTGCTGCCGGTCGACGACGTCCTCGCGTGCATCGAGGCCGTCACCCTCGACGACGTCCGTGACGTCGCCCGCGACCTCCTCACCGCCCCCCAGGCCCTCACCGTCATCGGCCCCGTCGGGGATCGGCTTTGACCCAGGGGGGCGACCCCCTGGAACCCCCGTTACGACGGACAAGGCGTTTCCCGCTCCGCTGGCGCTCCGCGTGAAACGCCTTGCCCTTCGGCGGGCAGGCCCGCTGCGCTCGCTGCACTCGCTCCGCGTGCCTGCCCGTGGCGGTGGCTGAGGTCCGGCCTTCCGCCGGGGTGTTCAGCCGGCGGTTCGGTCACGGGGGAGGGGGTATCGGGGCGGGGTGAAGATCCTTATTCGGGTGCTGATCTCGGCGGTCGCGCTGTGGGTGGCGTCCGCCGCGGTGGACGGCATCGACGTGCGCGGCGGGAGCACCGGCGAGAAGGTGCTGACGCTGGTCGTCGTCGCGGTCATCTTCGGCATCATCAACGCGGTGCTCAAGCCGGTCATCAAGGTGCTCGGCTGCGTGTTCTACATCGTCACCCTGGGACTGATCGCCCTGGTGGTGAACGCGGGGCTGCTCATGCTGACCAGCTGGGTGGCGGGGAAGCTGGACGTGCCGTTCCACGTGGAGTGGTTCTGGCCCGCGTTCTGGGGCGCGATCATCATCGGCGTGGTGAGCTGGCTGCTCAACCTGTTCGTCGCGGACGACGACCGGGACTGACGCGCGGGAGGCGGGGCGGGGGCCGGTAGGCTCGACGCACGCTTCATCGGGAGGAACACGTGATCAAGGTTGGGGTGCTGGGCTCGCGCGGCCGGATGGGCGCCGAGGTGTGCCGGGCCGTGCAGGGCGCGGACGACATGGAGCTCGTCGCCGCGGTCGACCAGGACGACGAGCGGGAGCCGCTGACCGCCGCCGAGGTGGTCGTCGACTTCACCCGCCCGGCCGTCGTCATGGACAACCTCAAATGGTGCGTCGACCACGGCCTGCACGCCGTCGTCGGGACGACCGGCTTCGACCCCGCCCGGCTCGACACGGTCCGGTCGTGGCTGACCGACAAGGGGCCCAACGTCCTGATCGCTCCGAACTTCGGCATCGGCGCGGTGCTGATGATGCACTTCGCGCAGAAGGCCGCCCCGTTCTTCGAGTCCGTCGAGATCGTCGAGCTGCACCACCCCAACAAGGTGGACGCCCCGTCCGGCACCGCGTACCGCACCGCCGAGCTGGTCGCCGCCGCCCGCGCGGAGGCCGGGGTGGCCCCGTCGCCGGACGCCACGACGGACGAGGTCGACGGCGCCCGGGGCGCGGACGTGGACGGTGTCCACGTGCACGCGGTCCGGCTGTCGGGGGCCGTCGCGCACCAGGAGGTCGTGCTGGGCGGCCACGGCGAGCTGTTCACCATCCGGCACGACTCGATGAACCGCGAGTCGTTCATGCCGGGCGTCCTGATGGCCGTCCGCAAGGTCGTGGACGTCCCGGACCGGCTCACCATGGGCATCGAGTCGCTGCTCGGCCTGTGATGGACTTCGCCGCCGAGCCCTGGGACTACCTCGCCGCGTCCGAGGCGATCGACATCGAGCATCCGCTCGTCCAGCGGATCGCCGCGGACCTGCGCATCGGCGACGACATCGCCTACGCCCGCGCCGCGTTCGACCACGTCCGCGACAAGGTGACCCACTCGATGGACGCCGGCGACGACCGCGTCACCTGGCGCGCGTCCGACGTCCTCGAACAGCGGACGGGCCTGTGCTACGCCAAGTCCAACGCCTACGTCGCGCTGCTGCGGGCCGGCGGCGTCCAGGCGGGCCTGTGCTACCAGCTCGTGGACGGCTTCGTGCACGGCCTCGCCGCGGCCCTGGTGGACGACCGCTGGGTGCTGCTCGACCCGCGCGGCGACAACGACGAGGTCCGCGTGGAGTTCTCCGCCTCGGAGGACCGTCTCGCCTACCCGGCGGTCCCGGTCCTCCCGACGGTGCACGCGGCGCCGCACCCGGCCGTCCTGAAGGCCCTGAAGTCGATGTCGAGGCTCGACGTCGCGTGCCTCCCCACCACGCTCTGACCAGGGCGCCGGAGGGGCTCAGCCGTCGAGCAGGGCGAGGTCGAGGTCCTTCAGGCGGGCGGGGTCGGCGAGGATGTCGATCGCGACGATCCGGTCGCCGGCGACGGTGAACGACAGGACGGACACCGGGCGGCCGTCCTGCAGGTTGACGACGCCGGCCGTCCCGTTGACCAGGGCCGGGCGCGACGCGGGAGCGGCGGCGCGGCGGAAGGTGAGCGCCTGGGACGCCACGGTCCGCGCACCGCGCAGGTGCATCAGGCCGGCGGCGCCGGTGTCGGCGCGCAGCTCCACGTCCGGGTCGAGGACGGCGACGAGGGCCTCGAAGTCCCCGGCGCGCGCCGCGGCCAGGAACGCCTCCACGACGGTGCGCTGCCGGGCCCGGTCGCGTTCCGGGGAGGGCGCGGCGCCCCGGACCCGGCGGCGGGCCCGGCTCGCGAGCTGCCGCGCCGCGTCCGGGGTCCGTCCGACGATCGGCGCGATGTCCTCGAAGGGCACCGCGAACGTGTCGTGCAGCACGAACGCGAGCCGCTCGGCGGGCGACAGCGACTCCAGCACGACCAGCAGCGCGAGCCCGACCGAGTCGGCCAGCAGCGCCTCCTGCTCGGGATCGGTGCCGGAGGCCGGCGCGATGACGGGGTCGGGCAGCCGCTCGTCGATCGGGTCCTCGCGGCGGGACGTGCGGGACCGCAGCATGTCCAGGCAGACCCGCCCGACGACGGTGGTGAGCCATCCGCCCAGGTTGGCGACCTCGCTGGCGTCGGACCGGTTCAGCCGCAGCCACGCCTCCTGCACGGCGTCGTCGGCCTCCGCGAGCGATCCGAGCATCCGGTAGGCCACCGCCTTCAGGTGCGTCCGGTGCTCCTCGAACCGGTTCGCCAGAAAGTCGCGTTCGTCCATCACGTTCCCTCTCGTCGGCCATGTTCATAGCACTGACGGATCGTCCGCCGCGAATGTGACCGGCTTGTCGCCCGCGCGGGCGCTGGCTTAGCGTTCGACGGGTGAACGACTCGATCGCGCGCGACCTGTGGACGGTCCTAGAGCCGCTGCATGCGGTGACGTACTTCTCGCCCGAATGCCTGGAGGCCCACAAGGCCGTCGGGCTGAAGGGCTTCTGGATGGGCTACTTCGGGAGTCGCGCCGCCCCGCTCGGCGCGGTGCCGCCGGGCGTCGTCGAGGCGGTGTTCTTCGGCTTCCATCCCGACCGGGTGCGCCGTGCCGTCCCGGACGCGTGGCGCTTCGCCTCGCCCGAGCGGATCCTGGCGGTCCGCGGTGAGGCGGCGGCACGGGCGCTCCGCAGGATCGTGCCGGGGATCGAGGAGACGGCCGCCGAGGCGGCGCCGGCGCTGCGCCGAGTGGTCGAGGCGGCGGACGCGGCGGGCCGTCCGCTGTTCGCCGCCAACCGCGACCTGGACATCCCTGACGACCCCGTGGAGGCGTTCTGGCAGGCCGCGACGGCGTTGCGCGAGCACCGCGGCGACGGGCACGTGGCCGTCCTGACCAGCGAAGGGCTCGACGGCCTGACTGCGAACGTCCTCGCCGCCGCGGTCGGCGCGGTCACCCGCGACCAGATGCTGCTGAGCCGGGGCTGGACGGAGAAGCAGTGGGACGCGGCGGCCGCCGCCCTCGCCGAGCGCGGCCTCGTGGACGGCGGCGCCGCGACGGAGGCGGGCCGGACCCTCAAGACCAGGATCGAAGGGCGCACCGACCGGCTCGCCGCGCCGCCGTACCGCGTCCTGGACGACCCGAAGGCCCTCTACGACCGCCTCGTCCCCGCGGCGGGGGCCGTGGCGGACGCGGGCGAGATGCCCTTCCCCAACCCGATCGGCCTTCCCCGCGTCGGACGGGACGGCTAGCTGCGAGACGGGGTCTTGGACAGGTCGACCTCGGTGATGGTCCGGGTGATGCCGGCCGCGGAGTAGGCGGCCTCCTCGTCCAGGGTCTCGGCCTCCAGGAGGGCGGCGGCGAGGGAGTCGAGCTGGTCGCGGTGCGCGCGCAGGGTCTCGAGCGCTTCGGTGTAGCACTCGTCGACGATGCGGCGGGCCTCCAGGTCGACGGCGTCCAGGGTGCCCTGGGCGGCGTACTGGCCCATCGGCTCCATGCCCTCGGACGGCAGGATCGACAGCGGGCCGACCTTCGGGGACATGCCCCAGCGGCCCACCATCCCGCGGGCGATCTTGGTGACCTGCTCCAGGTCGCTCTCCGAACCCGTGGTGATCACGCCGAAGACCAGCTCCTCGGCGGCCATCCCGCCGAGCGCGCCGATGATGCGGCCGCGCAGGTAGCGCTCGTCGTAGGCGTACCGGTCGCTGTCGGGCGTGGACACGGTGACGCCGAGCGCCCGGCCGTGCGGCACGATCGTGATCTTGCGGACGGGGTCGGCGCCGGGCTGCAGCATGCCGAGCAGCCCGTGCCCGGACTCGTGGTAGGACGTGCGGCGCCGCTCCTCGAACGGCATGACCAGCGCGCGGCGGGTGCCGAGCTGCACCTTCTCCAGCGCGGTCTGGAAGTCGTCCATGTCGACCGCGCCCTTCTCGCGCTTGACGGCGAGCAGGGCGGCCTCGTTGACCAGGTTGGCCAGCTCGGCGCCGGTCATCCCGGGCGTCATCTTGGCGACCGAGACGATGTCGGCGTCGCCGTCGAGCGGGACCTCGCGGGTGTGCACCCGCAGGATCGCGACGCGCCCGTCCAGGTCGGGCGGCGACACGGCGACCTGCCGGTCGAACCGGCCGGGGCGCATCAGCGCCGGGTCCAGGATGTCGGGACGGTTCGTCGCGGCGATGACGACGACGCCCTCGGAGCCGGAGAAGCCGTCCATCTCGGTGAGGATCTGGTTCAGCGTCTGCTCGCGCTCGTCGTGGCCGCCGAGGCTGGCGCCGCTGCCGCGGGTCCGGCCGATGGTGTCGATCTCGTCGATGAAGATTATGGACGGGGCCGTCTTGCGGGCCTCGGTGAACAGCTCGCGGACGCGGGCCGCGCCGACGCCGACGACCATCTCGATGAACTCCGACGCGGCGGCCGAGTAGAACGGCACGTCGGCCTCGCCGGCGACGGCGCGGGCCAGCAGCGTCTTGCCGGTGCCGGGCGCGCCGGTCAGCAGCACGCCGCGCGGCACGCGGGCGCCCATCTGGCGGTACCTGCCCGGGTCCTTCAGGAAGCCGACGATCTCGCTGAGCTCCGCCTCGACCTCGTCGATCCCGGCGACGTCGGCGAACGTGGCGCGCTTCTCGTCCGGCGCGACGGGCTTGGGCGAGCGGCCGAAGCCGCCCATGATCCCGCCGCCTCCGCCGCCGGTCATCCGGCGCTGCAGCCAGACCATCACGCCGATCCACAGGCCGACGAACAGCAGGGTCGGCAGCAGCGACAGCGCCAGGTTGGCCAGCAGGCCGCGGTCCTCGTTGACGGGCTTCGCCTCGACCTCGACGCCCTTGTTCACCATCTCGGTGTAGATCTTGTCGTCGGCGAACGCGGGACGCAGCGTCTCGAACGCGGTGTAGGTCTTCTTCGCGTCCTTCTGCCCGGGGACCTGCTGCGCGCTCTTCAGCTTGCCCTGGATCTGGTAGCCCTTGGTGTAGACGTCCTTGACGTTCCCCGCCTGCACCTGCTGGGTGAAGGCGGTGTAGGGGACGCTCACCTTCTCCTGCTGGCCGGTGTAGTGCATCGAGACGTAGCTCAGCCCGAACACCACGAGCAGCAGCAGCCAGAACAGGGAGGTGTTGCGGCGGGGCCGCCAGCCGCCGAAGCCGCCGCCGGCCTTCTTCGGCCGCTCGGGCACGCCCTCGGCGCGCCAGGGACGTTCGGGGTCGTTGCGCGGCGGCACCGACTCGCGCCGGTCGTGATCCGCGGAACCTGCACGCTGCGCCGCCGCCTCGCTCGGCTGCGGCGCGGGTCGCTTGGACGGCACGTCTGGCATCTCCCGGTACACCTCGCCCGCGCGTGGCGCGAGCGATCGACTTCGGCGGGACCCCGGTTTCGGGGCTCCGGGGAGGTAAACGGGATTCTGGTACGAGACGTTCCCGTGCAGTATCAGCGGTGGGCGAACGCACACCGGCCTGTGGCGCGGGTCACTGCGGCGCGACCGGGGTGGCGAACCCGTACTTGTGGAACAGCCCCTGCGCCTCCGGCGTGACCAGCCACGACACGAACTCGTCCGCCTCGTCCTGGTGGGGGCCGTCCTTGACCGCCGCCGCGGAATAGGACGCCGTCACGTTCTCGTTCGCCGGGATGGGAACGCTGGTGACCGCGATCCCGGCGGACCGCAGGTCGGTGATGTACACCACGCCCGCGTCGGCGTCCCCGGTGCGGACCTGGTCCAGGACGGCCCGGGAACTGATCTCCTCGGCGCTCGTCCGGACGCTCACGCCCGCCTTCGCGAACGCCTGGCGGGTGTAGCGGCCGATCGGCACGGACGGGGCGCCGGCCACCACGCGCAGCCCGCGCCGCTCCAGGTCGGCCAGCCCGCGGACGTACCCGGGGTTGCCCGGGGCGACGGCGATCGAGAGCCCGGTGTGCGCGATGACCCGGCGATGGCCGTCCAGGTAGCGGTCCGCCTGGTTCAGGCTGACGGTGTCCGCGGTCGCGAGCACGTCGCCCGGGTCGCGCTCGGAGAGCTTCTCGGCCATCTCCGCCGAGCCGCCGAACTCCGGCCTCAGCCGCACGCCCGGATGCGACTGCCGGTAGGCCGTGCCCATCTCGCCGAACACCTCGGTGAGCGACGAGGACGCCAGCACCGTCAGCGTCACCGGCCCGGACGGCCCGCCGCACCCGCTGAGCAGGCCGGCCACGGCCAGCGGGACCAGCAGGACGGCCGCGCGGGCACGCCCGACGGCACGAACACGGAACGCTCGGGGGGAGTCGGGCATATCGCGTCATCCTAGGGACGGCACCCGCCCACACCCTCCGATCGCCTTCGGCGTGTCGGTGCCCGGCGCTACTGTTCCCCCAACTGGAGATCACCTTCCCGGAGGCAACGGACGATGTCCCTCGACCTGATGGAACTGCTGCCCGGCGACTGGCGGGAGCGGCTCGACCCGCTGCTCGACCCGCTCGCCACCGCCGCGCTGGGCGCCTTCGTGGCGGGGGAGTACGACGCGCAGACCGTGTACCCGCCGCGCGAGGACCTGTTCAACGCCTTCCGGCACTGCCCCTTCGACGGCGCCCGCGTGCTGGTCCTCGGCCAGGACCCCTACCACGGGCCGGGGCAGGCGCACGGGCTGAGCTTCAGCGTCCGCGACGGCGTGCGGCTGCCCCCGTCGCTGCGGAACATCTACAAGGAGCTGGCCGCCGACCTGGAGGTGCCGCCCGCCCCGTCCGGCGACCTCACGCGGTGGGCCGACCAGGGCGTCCTGCTGCTGAACGCGGTGCTGACCGTGCGCGCCGGGGAGGCCGGATCGCACGCCGGCAAGGGCTGGGAGGACTTCACCGACGCCGCGATCCGCGCGCTGAACGACAAGACCGACCGCGTCGTCTTCGTGCTGTGGGGCGCCTACGCGCGCAAGAAGGCGCGGCTCATCACCGGCCCGCAGCACACCGTGATCGAGTCCGCGCACCCGAGCCCGCTCAGCGCGAAGAAGTTCTTCGGCACGCGCCCGTTCAGCGCCGTGAACAAGGCCCTGGTCGACGCGGGCCAGCCGGAGATCGACTGGAGCCTCGCCTGACCCGCGCCGCCTGAGCACCGCCCCGGCCGCGGCGGCGGTGCTCAGGCGGCCTGGTCAGAGGGCCAGGCCGATGGCGAGCAGTACTCCGTAGGCGATCTGGAGGCGTCCGGTCTCGCCCAGCACCGGGATCAGGGCGGGGCCGGACGCGCCGCCCAGCACCTTCTGCGTCGGCGGGATCGACAGCGGCGCCGCCAGCAGCGCGATCAGCGCCCACGGGTGCGGCGCCGCCAGCGCCAGCACGAACATGAACGGCAGCGCGGCGCACGCGGCGTACAGGATCCGGGTGCGGCGGTCGCCGAGCAGGACCGCAAGGGTCCGCTTGCCGGACTCGCGGTCGGTGGGGATGTCGCGCAGGTTGTTGGCGACCAGCAGCGCGCAGGCCAGCAGGCCGACCGGAACCGCCGCCGCCCACCCCTCCCACGGCAGCTCCTCGGCCTGCACGTAGACCGTCCCGACGACGGCGACGAGGCCGAAGAACACGAACACCGACACCTCGCCCAGGGCGCGGTACCCGTACGGGGTCTTGCCGCCGGTGTAGAACCAGGCGGCGAGGATCGCGACCGCGCCGACCAGCAGCAGCCACCAGGTGGTGACCGCGGCGAGCACCAGCCCGGCCACGGCGGCGGCGAGGAAGCAGCCGAGCGCCGCGGCGAGGACCTGCTTGGGCGGCGCGACCTTCGAGCCGACGAGGCGCAGCGGCCCGACCCGGTCCTCGTCGGTGCCGCGGATGCCGTCGCTGTAGTCGTTGGAGTAGTTCACCCCGATCTGCAGGACGAGCGCGACGAACGCGGCCAGCAGCGCGCGCCACCATATGGCGTGGTCCACGCCGATGGCGACGCCGGTGCCGACGACGACGGGAACGAGGGACGCGGGAAGGGTGCGGGGCCGGGATCCGGCGACCCATTGGTTCAGCGTGGCCACGGTTACCGTTCGTTCTGAGGGACGACAGGGGTGCAGGGCGTCAGCCGCCCTGGCGCTTCGATTCTTCCCGATGTCGATCACTGCTCGGGCGCAGCCGCAGCGAGAGCGCCAGTCCCGCCGCCAGGATCGCGGCGGTCGTGAGCGCCGCGCGCCCGGTCGCGACGGCGAGGCTCGCGTCGGCGGCGTGCGCCTCGACGGCCATCGACGGGTCGTCGTGCAGCTCGCGCCCGTAGGTGCCGGCGCTGTCGCGCAGGTGCCGGGTGACCGACGCCTGCTGGTCGGGAGTGAGGGACGAACCGGCGAGCCGGTCGCTCATCGCGTGCCCGAGGCTCGTGGCGAACACCGTCCCGATGAGGGCGATGCCGAGGGCCGCGCCGACCTGCCGGGCGGTGGACTGCGTGCCGGACGCCTGCCCGGCCTGCGCGGGCGGGACGTCCGCGAGCGAGATGTTCGTCAGCTGCGCCGACGTCAGGCCGAGGCCGAGGCCGTACAGCAGCATCCACGGCGCGAGCCCGAACCCGCCGGTGGTCGCCGACACCGTCACGCCGAGGGCGAGGACGGCGGCGACCTCCAGCACCATGCCGAGCTGGACGACCCGGTGCGCGCCGCGCTTGTTGGCGAGCTTGCCCGCGTATCCGCCCGAGAGGAACGCCCCGAGGGCCAGCGGCAGGATCGCGACGCTGATCTCCAGCGGGTTGGTGCCGTGCACGCCCAGCAGGAACAGCGGCAGGATGAACAGTAGCCCCAGCTCGCCCACGTTGATCAGGGACGAGGCGAGGTTGCCGTGCCGGAAGTTCGGGATCCGGAACAGCTCCAGGTCCAGCATCACCGGACGGCCCGCCGCGGCCCGCGACCGCTCGACCACCACCAGCGCCGCGATCAGCACGATCCCGAGCGCGATCACGACCGGGACGGGCGACAGCGCGGTCCCCGGCCAGTCGAACCCGCCCATCGAGAACTTCCGGGTGGCGGTCCACCACCCGTAGGTCTGGCCCTCGATGAGCCCGCACACCAGGGCCCCGAGCCCGAGCGCGGACAGCACCGCGCCCGGCCAGTCGATCTCTCGCAGCGCGCCGCGCGAGGCCGCGCCGGGCGCCCGGGTCTCGGGCATCAGCCGGAACGCGCCCGCGATGAGCGCCGCGCCGAGCGGCAGGTTGATCCCGAACGCCCAGCGCCATCCGCCGCCGGTGGCGACGGCGCCGCCGAGCAGCGGGCCGAGCGCGGCCATCCCGCTGATCATCGAGCCCCAGATGCCGAACGCGATGGCACGTTCCCTCCCGGTGAACACCGCGTTCACGGTGGACAGCGTCGCCGGAAGGATCATGGAGGCGCCGACGCCCTGCGCCGCCCGCGCCGCCACCAGCGCGTCCTCGCCGCCGGCCAGTGCCGCGGCGACGCTCGCCAGCGCGAACACCGCCACCCCGAGCACGAACATCCGGCGCCGGCCGAACAGGTCGCCGGCCCGGCCGAACGGGATCAGCAGCGCCGCGAACACCAGCGAGTACACCGAGGTGATCCACTCCGCGCCGGCGGTCGTCAGGTCCAGGTCGGACACGACCCGCGGCAGCAGCACGCCGACGATGGTGGCGTCCACGACGACCAGCGAGACGCCCAGGCTGATGACGACCATGGCGAGCCAGCGGCGGTGGTCGGCCGCCGGCGGCGTCACCGGGGCATGCGGCGGCGTCAGAGAGGTGGACTCGGGCACGGCTTCAACGATATGGCCGGGACGCCCATGCCCCTCACCGACCCCTGCGCAACGGCGCGCCCTAGGCGACGGTGATGTCGGTGTGCAGCCGGATCTGCCGGACGGGTTCGCCCATGTCGAGCGTGCGGGCCGTCCCGTCGGGCGCCCAGCCCGCCCCGCCGAGGAACGCGCGGGTGACCTCGTCCTTCTCGAACGCCCAGCTGACCAGGGTGGTGAAGCCGTCCTCGCGGAGCAGGTCGACGGTGGCGGCGAGCAGCCGGCTGCCGTGCCCGGCGCGGGCGTGCAGCGGGTCGACCAGCAGCGTGATCAGCTCGGCGGCGACCGCGGGATCGAGGTCGGCGTCCTCGGCGGGGGCGTGCGCCGCGAACCCCACGACCAGGTCGGACGCGACCGCGACGAGCAGCCGGTGCCGCGGGCTCGGCGGGTTCGCCGCCGCGTCCGCCCAGCGCTCCCGCCACGCCTCCAGCGCGTCGGGGCCGGTCACCCGGTCCAGGACGGCGGCCGGGAGCAGGTCGCGGTAGCCGTGCCGCCAGGCGCGCACCTGGATGTCGGCGACGGCGGCCGCGTCGGCGCGCCGCGCGCCGCGCACCCCCGCATCGGGCCCGCTGTCGGTCATGGACGGCCCCCTCCTGGACGATCACCGGACAGCCTAGGGCCCGGGGCCGCCTCAGGCGCGGTTGCGGGCCCGGTAGGCGCGGGTCTTGGTGCGGTTGCCGCAGGTGCGCATCGAGCACCAGGTCCGCGACCGGTTCTTGGAGGTGTCGAGGAACGCCCAGCGGCAGGTGCCCTCCTGGCAGACCTTCAGCCGCGACCAGGTCCCGGCGGCGGCCGCGGCCGTGATCGCGGCGGCGACGCGGGCGAGTCCGGCGGCGGCGGTCGCGGGCGGGTCGAGCGGGACGAGCGCGGGCCGCGCCCCGGTGAGCTCGACCCGCAGGGGCAGCGCGGACAGCGTGTCGTCCAGTTCGGCGGGCAGGTCGGGCTCCTGCGGGCCGTGGTGGCCGGCCATGGCCTCGCGCAGGCCCTCGCGCAGGGTGACCGCGGTGGCCAGGTCGGCGTCGCCGGCGGGCGTACCGTCCGGGACGAGCCCGCGCCCGGCCAGCCATGTGGCGAGCGCGGCGGGCGACGCGAGGCCCTCGGTGCCGGAGTCGACGTCCAGCGTGTTGACGAAGTCCTGCAGCAGCAGCGCCGGGTCGTCGCCGGATCGCACGTCGGCCATCGGTCCCTCCAGCCCTTCACGGAGCAGCCTAGCAACCGTCAACACCAGTGAACGGCTTTGACCGGTTGCAGAATTCCGACACCACCGTTACCGTTTGAGTGGTGTCAACGGAGGGAGGCGCGATGAACGCGCTGCCGTATCTCGCGGGTCTCGCGACCCGGCATGCGTGGGCCGAGCGGGAGTACGCGCGGCTGCACGCCGACATCGTGGAGGCGCGGCTCGCCGCCCGCGCCCAGACCATGGAGCGCGCCGCCCGCCGGCGCGGCCGGCTGCGCGGGCTGCTCCCGGCGCGTCCGGCCCGCCGCCCGGAACCCGTGCACTGCCGGCGCGCCGCCGCGCGCCCGGTCCGCATCACCGGCTCCCTGGGAGGAACCCGATGACCAGCCCGAAGATCGGCAACATCGTGATCGACTGCGCCGACCTGGACGCGATGGCCGCGTTCTGGGGCGGCCTGCTCGGCGCGAGGACCACCGCGGCCGACGACGGATGGCTCGACCTGGAGCCGCTGGGCGCGGGCGGGCCGACCCTGTCCTTCCAGCGCGTCCCGGAACGCAAGACGATCAAGAACCGGCTGCACTTCGACCTGGACGTCCCGGACATCCACGCGGCCGGTGAGCGCGCCGCGAGCCTCGGCGCGACGCCGGCCGGCGAGCCGATGGGCAACCCGGAGGCGCCGTTCCGGGTGTGGTGCGACCCCGAGGGCAACGAGTTCTGCTTCTGCACGGCCCGCTGAGCGCCGCGGACGCCGGCGCGGGGCGTCAGCCCAGGACGGTCGCGAGGCGGCGGACGCCCTCCGCCAGCTCCGCCTCCGAGGACGCGCTGCCGTAGCTCAGCCGCAGGTAGGGCGCCGGAGCCTCGGCGGGGAAGAACGGCCGTCCGGCGCTCACCAGCACCCCGGCGCGCAGCGCGGCCTCGGCGACCTCGACGTCGTCCAGGCCGTCCGGCAGCCGGACCCACAGGTGCAGACCGCCCGTCGGGCGGTCGGCCCGCAGTTGCGGCAGGTGCCGGGCGAGCGCGGTGCGCAGCGCGTCGCGGCGCGCGGGCAGCGCCGCCCGGATCGCGCGCAGGTGCCGCGGCCAACCGGGGGAGCTGACCAGCTCCAGCAGCGTCTCCTGCAGCGGGCGGGCCGGGAAGAACTCCTCGACGAGCTGCGTCGCGCGGATCCGCTCGGCGACCGGCCCGCGCGCGATCACCGCGGCGATCCGCAGGCTCGGCGCGGTGGCCTTGGTGAGCGAGGCGATGTGCACCACCCGGCCGTCGGCGTCCTGCGCGATCAGCGGCGGCGGGGGCGGCTCGATGCCGAGGTGCCGCGCGAAGTCGTCCTCGACGACGAAGGCGCCGGCCGCCCGCGCCACCGCGAGCACCCGCTCGCGGCGCTCGGCGCTCAGCACGGCCCCGGTCGGGTTGTGGAAGGCGGGCTGGCAGTAGAACGCCCGCGCGCCGCTCATGGCGAACGCCTCGGCGAGCAGGTCGGGCCGCACGCCCTCGGCGTCCACCGGGACGGGCACCGGCTGCAGCCCGCTCGCCCGCGCGACGGCCAGCACCCCGAGGTAGGTCGGCGACTCGACCAGGACAGGTGCGCCGGGCGGGAGCAGCGCCCGCAGCACCGTCGTCAGCGACTGCTGCCCGCCGTTGGTGATGGTCACGTCGCCGGGGGACACGCCGCCGCCGACCGTGCGGGCGAACCAGGCGCGCAGCTCCGGCGTCCCGCCGAGCCGGGGCATGGCCCAGGCGTCCGGGCGCCGGGCGGCCCGCGCGGCGGCGTCCGCCATGGCGCGGACCGGTTGCAGGCTCGGATGCAGGTAGCCGCCGCTGAGCGCTACGGTGCCGTCCGGCGGCGGGGTGAGCAGCCAGGACACGCCCGCCGCGTCCACCGAACGGCCCGCCAGCGTCACCGCCTGCCAGCCGTAGTCGGCCGGCTCGGCGGCCGGGGACGGGCGGCGGGCGGCGAACGCGCCCGCGCCCGGACGCGTGACGACCAGCCCCTCGGCGGCCAGCAGCCCGAGCGCCCGCGACACCGTGACCGGGCTGACGCGGTGCCGCTCCACCAGCCTCCGGCTCGACGGCAGCCGCTCGCCCGGGCTCAGCCGGCCCACCTCGATGCGCAGCGCGTCGGCCAGCGCCGCAACGCTGCTATCGTTTTTCATGAGGAGCAAGGATAGCGCTACTGCCAGCAGGCCGATAGCGGGCGGAACGCTCGGGACCGGCATCGGGCTCGCCGCGCTGGGCGTGCTGATCTACTCGTTCACCCTCCCGGCCACGGAGTACGGGCTGGAGGGGCTCGACCCCTACCTGATCGGCGTCGGCCGGTCGGCCGCCGCGACCGTCCTCGCCGCGGTCGCACTGCTATCGGTCCGGGCCCGCCGGCCGCGCGGTCGTCAATGGGGCGCGCTCGCCGTCGCGGCCGCCGGAGTGATCTTCGGGTTCCCGGTGCTGTCCACGCTCGCGCTCGACCGGGGCGCCTCGTCCTCGCACTCGGCGGTCGTCGTCGGGCTGCTGCCGGCCGCGACCGCCGTCCTCGGCGTGCTGCGCGCGGGCGAGCGGCCGTCCCGCGCCTTCTGGCTCGCCGGCGCCG
>NZ_BAAAMR010000127.1:0-26245 GCF_039529375.1 Actinomadura napierensis | reverse complement strand
GATCCTTCCCGGCCGAGGCATCGGCCCCAGCCTTCCGGATCACCACCCCACCCACACGATCTTTCGGACAGTCCCGGTCGCGCCGGTGAAGTTGGCGTCCTTGGTGAAGGTCGCGTCGGTGAAGTTGGCGTCTTTGGTGAAGGTCGCGTCGGTGAAGTTGGCGTCTTTGGTGAAGGTCGCGTCGATGAAGTTGGCGCCCCCGGCGAAGGTCGCGTCGATGAAGTTGGCGTCTTTGGTGAAGGTCGCGTCGGTGAAGTAGGCGTCCTTGGTGAAGGTCGCGTCGCCGAAGTTGGCGCCCTCGGTGAAGGCCGCGCCGCCGAAGTTGGCGCCCTTGGTGAAGGTCGCGTCGATGAAGTAGGCGACCTCGGTGAAGGTCACGCCGCGGAAGTTGGCGCCCTTGGTGAAGGTCGCGTCGCCGAAGTAGGCGCCCTTGGTGAAGGTCGCGTCGCCGAAGTTGGCGCCCTTGGTGAAGGTCGCGTCGCCGAAGCTGGCGACCTCGGTGAAGGTCACGCCGCGGAAGCTGGCGCCCTCGGTGAAGGTCACGCCGCGGAAGTAGGCGTCCTTGGCGAAGGTCACGTCGGCGAAGTCGGCGTCCTTGGTGAAGGTCGCGTCGCCGAAGTTGGCGCCCTCGGTGAAGGCCGCGCCGTCGAAGTCGGCGTCCTTGGTGAAGGTCGCGCCGCGGAAGTCGGCGTCCTCGGTGAAGGTCGCGTCGCCGAAGCTGGCGACCTCGGTGAAGGTCGCGCCGCCGAAGTCGGCGTCCTTGGTGAAGGTCGCGCCGCGGAAGTTGGCGTCTTTGGTGAAGGTCGCGTCGCCGAAGTGGGCGCCCTTGGTGAAGGTCGCGTCGCGGAAGTTGGCGAAGCCGAGCTCTGGTTGCTGCCCCTGGCTGATCGCATCTAGCAGGCGGTTTAGCAGATCAGCCGTGAAAACAACTCTGCTTGCGTCAACGCTTGAACCTGGACGCAGGGTGGAGAGGTGTGCTTGGAGTGCTTCTTCGTCGAGGTGTGCCAGACACAGCCCGTTGGATACCGGTGCAGCATTGCAGATTTCGTACGGGCTGGTCTGAGGGCGCAGCGACCCTTCTGGGCAAGTGGTCGGCGCATTCGTGGACATAGAAGCGTTCTACGGCTTCGGATGACCTGCGCGGGCCCCGATGGGGCAGATCGGCCGGAAAGGGCCACGAATCAAACCGAACAGAATTCGGTTTCTGTCTGGTTCGCTGGGTGCTGGCCGGAGCGGGGGTGATGTAGCAGGCGAACGAAATGTCCCGCTAAGGAGCGCTGGGTGGTGTGGCTTAGCGGGATTGGTCGTTCCAGAGCTACTGGGGTCAGCGTGGCGCGATGTGGCCAGTGTCCGTTTGGCTACTCTCGGCTAGTTACCGGTGGGTCGCGCCTACTTTGCGGCCATGCTGGTGGTGTTTCTGAATGATCGTGAGGCAGCTGCCTACGGCCGCTATGTGGGCGCGCCGTCGCAGAGCGAGCTGGACCGGATGTTCTTCCTGGATGACGCCGACCGGGCGTTGATCGCCAAGCGGCGCGGCGATCACAACCGGCTGGGGTTGGCGTTGCAGCTGACGACGGTGCAGTACCTGGGGACGTTCCTGACCGACCCGTTGGATGTGCCGACGGTGGTGCTGGACCGGCTCGCCGGCCAGCTGCAGATCGCCGATCCGTCGTGCGCCAAGCGGTACACCGAGCGGCGCAGCACGCCGTTCGAGCACCGCGACGTGATCAAGGCCGCTTACGGATTGCGGGAGTTCTCCGAGGCCGAGGGCGAGTTCGCGGTGTGGGTGCGGTCGCGGGCGTGGAACACCGGTCAGGGCCCCAAGACCATCTTCACCGATGGGGTGCGGTGGCTGCGGACCAACGCGGTGCTCCTGCCGGGGGTGTCCACGCTGGCGCGGTCGGTGGCGCGGGTGCGGGACCAGGCCGTGGAGGATCTGCACGAGAGGCTGGCCGGTCTGCTGTCGGCGCACCAGCGGACCATTTTGGAGTAGCTGGTGGTGGTGCCGGACGGGGCGCTGTATTCGGATCTGGAGCGCTGGCGCAAGGGGCCGGCCACGCCGAGTGGCCGGAACTTGGAGAAGGCGCTGCACCGGGCCGCCGAGATCGGCGGGGTGGGGCTGGGCGCGTTGGATCTGGACTCGCACGTGCCGCACCGCCGGGTGGTGGATCTGGCGCGGTACGGGATGGCGGCGCGCGCCCAGGCGCTGCGGCGGCACGGTGATGCGCGCAAGCTGGCGACGCTGTTGGCCACGGTCACCTACCTGGAGGCCAAGTCGATCGACGACTGCCTGGAGCTGCTGGATCTGCTGATGGTGACCGAGCTGATCGGCAAGGCCGAGAGCGCCACCGACAAGGAGCGTGCCCGCCGGCACCCGCGGCTGGCCAAGCACTCGGCGCGGCTGGCTGCGGCGGTGGAGGTGCTGTTCGAGGTCACCGCGTTCGGTGAGGAGCTGAGCCTGGAGCAGGTGTGGGAGTCGATCGAGGCGATCGTGCCGCGCCAGCAGTTGCGGGAGGCGGTGGAGGCGGTGTCGGACATGGTGCCGCCGCCGGACGCCGACGCCGACGCCGAGATGCGGGCGCGGCTGAGCGAGCGGATCGCCACGGTCGCCCCGTTCATGAAGATCTTGACCGAGGTCATCGCGTTCGGGGCCACGCCCGAGGCCGAGGCGGTGCTGGCGGCGATGCGGACGGTGCCGCGGCTGCTGGATCGCCGCACCAAGGTCGGTGTCGCCGACATCGACCCGGCGCTGCTGACCGGGTCGTGGAAGTCGCTGGTGCTGCCCAAGTCGGGCGGGGTCGACCGCAACGCCTACGTGTTCTGCGTGCTCACCGCCTTCCACCGGCATCTCAAGCGCCGCGAGGTCTACGCCGAGGCCTCGGCCCGGTGGCGGGATCCGCGCGCGCAGCTGCTGGCCGGGGAGAAGTGGAAGGCCAAGAAGGGGCCGGCGCTGACCGACCTGGAACTGCCCGAGGACAGCCCGGACGTGCTGCTGGCTGTCCTACCCGCGCGCGGAGCACCTGTTCAAGACCGCCTCGGCCGCGCTGGACCCGCACGGCACCGGGTGGACGCTGCATCAGCTGCGGCACTCGGCACTGACCCGGCTGGCGGCCGCCGGGCGTACCGCCGCCGAGCTGCAGGCCAAGTCACGCCACCTGCATCTGGCCAGCCTTGGCCGCTACGTCCGCCTCGGCGAGCAGACCTCCGCGGCCCTCACCGCCGAGCATGATGCCCACGCCCGGCGCCGTCCCACCAACCCGCGAAGGGGCTCGCCCTGACGGTCGAGACGCCCACGGAGGTGACCCGCGCCGATGCCGACGCCGAGTCCGGGGACGAGTCCGGGGGCGATGTCGGTGCGGGGCGGGAGACCTTCGCCGGTACCTCGGTGTCGGCTCACCGCGCGGAGCGTACTGAGGAAGTCAGCGGCATCGGCGTGGGCGTGGGCGGCGAAGGGCGCGTAGCTGGGCCCCACTCGCCGTTCAACCGTCGATGCCGTGCCAGGCAGACACCTTCACGCTTCGGTTGCCTGCGGCACCGCCGAGGATCACTTTGCGTAGCGTGCGGTCGTTGGTGAGGCTCCGCTCATGAAGGACCCTCTGTGGGTTCGCTGTGATCTCGACGTAGTAGGTGCCGTTGGGGACGCTGGTGATGTCGAAGGCTTGCCCTTCGATATCGGCTGGGTAGGTGTCGCCCCAACCGACCGGTAGCGTCTGCCGGACCCAGAGGGCGGTGGGTGAGCCACAGCGGCCGGCGAATCCGAGGACAGGCTGTCGGGGGGCGTGGGGCAGGAGCAAGTTGATCGGGTCGGTTGGTGCGATGCAGAATCCGGTCTTCTGGCTCTTGACGACTGATTTCTGGTCGGCGTCGAGCAGGCGGTAGCGGGCGAACTGCTCGTAGTGCCAGTGGTCGTGGTCGTGGTCGCTTTCAAACCCCATCGACCCGGCCGGGGCCTGCCCGATCACTTTGCCGTTCCGCCAGAAGTATTGGTAGGCGTCCATGGTGAGGGAGCCGTTGTCTTTGCGGAAGGCCTGGATGTCCAGGGGCGCATCGCCGCTTGCCCATACGGCGGCAGCGAAGTTCAACAAGTCCCGGCGTGATTCGGTGCCAGTGCTGATATCCCAGGCGGGCAGCGCGATCATGTCGGGAAGGGAGTCTTTTGGCGGGTTGGTGACAGTCCGGGCCCTAGACAGGGGTGGTGCCTGTGGCGGAACCTGTGTGGATGCTGCGGTCGGTGCCGGGCTGTGGATGCCTGTGTCCTGGCCGTCCACGACGGTCACTTCGACCTTTGACGAAGCGTGCGCTGCGGGGATGTGGAAGAGGTTGACGTAGGCGGGTGTGATCGTCGCCGTCACCTCGTACTTCCCAGGCGTGAGCGGCAGCACTGGAGGAGCATCCGTAGGATCGGCCGCCCAGTCCTTTTGTACGCCCCATACGTGGCCCAGCATGAAGGGGTTGTTGCCGCAGAGCAGGGGGTAAGGCGAGGAATTCGGTGCGGTCGGTGTGAGTCGCGCGGGGTCGGAGGTATTGGGGCAGAAGGAGATCGGCAACGTCGCCTTGACAGTTCCCACTTGGTCTTTGACCGTGAGCCGCAGGAAATTCTTCAGGCCCACCGGTGTTTCAGGTAGCACGCTGGCTGGGAGCCGCCTTGACCTGGTGCTCCCGGAGGGGCCCCGCAGGATCTGGTTGATCTGCAGAGGAGCGGAGTAGCCCTTCCGCGACACTCGCAACTCCAGCGGCGCCCGCCGTGACGCCACCCAGATACCAGGGTCCAGGAAGACCTGCCCGCGCGATCTGGTCAGCGTGATGTTCTTCTGGGCCACCACCAGTTGCAGAAGAGGTTCAGCGGCAGCCGCGGAAGCGGCTTCAGCATTTCCGGGCGTGATTGCAGTGAGCGCGGTCGTGATCGTCACCGCTGCTGCGGACGTCATGTGTGTCCGATACCAGTTCCAGGCCATAGGGACCTTTCGCCTCGTTCACTGGCGCTTGTTCGCTTGCAGAGTGTCGCCGGCTCGCAGGCTCACCGGGAGGTGCGCGGCGCGCCGGGGCGCCCGAACCAGGCCAACGAGGTGAACTGTTCCGGGAACCGGGCAAGGTCGTGATCCCTGACCGCCCGCCGGGCTCCGGCGGCCACGAACAGGAACGGCACCAGCAGAGCGACGACGGCCAGAGATGAGAGCAGTCCGCCATCAGGCCGACCGCCGAGCGCGAGCAGTGCGCCTGCCAGACCGGCCTGGATGAGGCACGCGAGGGTAGTGCCGACCATGGCGGCCGGGGTTGCCGGGTCGGTCCGGGTCCTGCCCGCGCATGAGCACATGAGGGAGTTGGTGCGTCGGGCTACCAGCAGCCGGTAACAGGCGAAGCACACGAACAGGCCGGTTGCCGCCGATGCGGTGGGTACGGTTTGGACACCGGCGGCCAGGAGGGCGGCGAGTAGGAACTCGGCGCCGGCCACTGCGCCGATGATGAAGGGTGCGGCGCGGATCGGCACCACAGTTTCTCGCAGTAGACCCGCGGAGGTCGCTCTCCAATTCTTAGCCTTTGCGAGCGATGTTGAACTGAGAGTGGCAACGAGGTACAGTACGACGGCTTCGCGTACGGCGTCGAGGGCGGTCATGACTCGACGATGATGGTGTTGCGGGGATCGTGGTTGCTCTTGGGCCCCAAACCAAGACGCTTGGCTTCCTCCGGGGTGTAGCCGATCTCCCAACCGACCACCAGACGTGTCTGATGAGGATCTGCGTCGCGGAACTCCTCCAGGGATATCTCCACGATGCCGCGGTCGGCGATCGCTCGGAGCCCCTTGTCTCCCGATATCGCCGCGAGCTTCCGCATTCGATCCCGGGCGTCGTCAGGTATCTCGATACGGTGCACGTACGCGCCCTTGTTGTAATCGAGGAGCTCCTGCAGGAGGACACCTGGCGGTGTCTTCTTGATTCCGGATTCGTAGGCCTTCCACTGTTCGTGTTCGCGTGTGAGGTGCTCGGCGTAAGTGGAGAGCTGTGCCATCGACTGGTCCTTCCGTGGCCTTGGGATTTACGAGATCGCGCAGGGGCCTTCGTCGTCGAATTTTTCACCACAGTATGCGCCGGTGCTGGAGTCGTACTTGTCGTAGCGGGCGACGCATCGCCTGACCCACCCGGTAGGACATGTGTGGACCAACTTGGTTGAACAGTAATGATATCTGTACGTAAGGTAAACCTTCGAGCATTTGGCGGCGGGGAATGCCGCGGCTGAGGCGCTGGTGGAACCTGCCAGGGCACGCACGGCCGGAACCGCGATCGCCAACCCTCCCAGCGTATGCCTGATGAACGCTCGGCGGGTGCTGCGCGGTGGGCTGCCGGGCTTCGCGGCATCGGGTCGTGGGTCGGCGGCGGGCTTGTCGGACTGAGCCATTCTCATACGCTCCTTGAGACGCTGACTTGGTGTCGCGGAGGGCACCTGGTGGCGGGCATAGGACCGCGGCCGGGGCCGAATGATCTCACTCGTCGGGCAAGCGTTACATAGTTGTACAATTCGCGTAACCCAATGCGTTGTCCGGAGTTGGCCATCGCGAGGCGAGTCGAACTAATGCGACCGCTCGGTCATGACTGACTATTTATCTATAGTTTACTTCTACTTTACTATCGCTCTGGCGTCGTCTACCTGGTGTCTCGCGCGAACGCACGGCGCCCCTGCGGACCGAGCGCGCTGAGCACCGCCAGCGCCCTCCGTCGCGCCGTCCCGGCGGTACGCGTCCTGTCAGTAGCGTGTCGGGATGCTCACCACGCTCGCGGTAGAGAACTACCGGTCGCTGCGGCAACTGGTGCTGCCGCTCACTCAGCTGAACATCGTGACCGGGGCGAACGGGACCGGGAAGTCGAGCCTGTACCGGGCGCTCAGGCTGCTGGCCACTGCTTCCCGCAACGGCGCGGTAGCAGCGGTCGCCCGCGACGGCGGACTGCCGGCCACACTCTGGGCTGGACCCGAAAAGGCGGGTCTGACGCGCCGGCCTGCGCAAGGCGGGGCGCGCGTGAAGCCGGTTGCGCTGCGACTCGGGTTCGCGGGCGACACCTTCGGCTACGCGATGGACCTCGGGGTCCCGCCGTCTAGGCCGCACTCGGCATTCCACCTGGACCCCGAGATCAAAGGTGAGGCGGTCTGGGCTGGGCCGCTGCTGCGACGATCAGCGCTGCTCGTCGAACGAGTCGGCACCGCCGTGAAGTTCAGGGACGGCAACGGCTGGAGCTGCGTGCCGTACCAGCTCGGTCCGTTCGACAGCATGCTCGGCACCGCCGCCGATCCGCAGCAGGCACCTGAGCTGTTTCAGCTCCGGGAACGGATGCGGTCCTGGCGTTTCTACGATCACCTGCGCACCGATGAGGGTGCGCCCGCCCGCGCGGCCCGGATCGGGACGTTGACACCCGTGCTCGGCCACGACGGCGGCGATCTCGCGGCGGCGTTGCAGACCATCCGGGAAATCGGGGACGGCGACGCCCTCGACGAGGCAGTCGACCGCGCATTCCCCGGCAGCCGTGTCGAGATCACCGCCCATGGCGGGCTGTTGGAGCTGACGCTGACCCAACCGGGGCTGCTGCGGCCGCTGGGGGCAGCGGAGGTGTCCGACGGCACACTCCGCTACCTGCTGTGGGCCGCTGCCCTTCTGACGCCGCGACCCCCCGAACTGCTGGTGCTGAACGAACCCGAAACGAGTCTTCACCCTGATCTGATCGGCCCGCTCGCCGAGCTCATCATCGACGCGTCCACCCGGACGCAGGTCATCACCGTCACTCATTCCGTGCAACTGGTCGGACAACTGGGCGCCGGGGAACCACAGGACGGGAAGGCGCAGACGATTGAGCTGATCAAGGATATGGGTGAGACCCGGGTCGCGGACCAAGGCATCCTCGACGAACCCGCCTGGCACTGGCCGCAACGCTGACCAGCGCCCGGATCTACCTGAGGGTCCAGGCAGCGCGGCTCCCAAGATCACAGCATCCTCAGCGACTTTCAAGATTGCGATTGCCGGTTTCTGGCGTATCTCGCTGCCTACCAGGTAGCACGCTGCCGGTATCCGCCGGGAACGCCGGCGCCGACCGCCGCCCAGAACGCCATCGAGTCGCGGAAGCGCCCGCCCAGGGTGTGCCACGACAGCCCCGAACACTCCGCCCGCAGCGCCGCCAGTCCCGCGGCCGCCAGCCCGCACCGCTGAAACCGCGGACCGGTGTAAGGCTGCTCCACCCATCCCAGCCCGCAGCGCAGGCACACCCGATAGTCGACCGCGAAGACCTCTTCACCGTCCAGATTCGCCGCCCGCTGCCGCCACCGGGCGCGCTCAGGCGACACGGAGTCCTGCCACGGAGAGTCCAACTGCGGAACCACCGGCCGCCCACGAGGCCGACCCAACCGCCCACCAGTGAGCCGCTCAAGAGCCTCCCGCAACGGCTCACGCCCCGACACCCGCACCACCTCGTGCGCCCGCCCAGCCAACCGCCGCGCCGCACCACGATCACCTTCGCTCACGATGCGTCCTCGGCGTCCTTCGGGGCGCATTCGGGGCAGTCGGTCGCGCCGTGCGCACGACACAACTCCAGCCACCGGATCAGCTCGGCCGCGACCTGGTGGGCACTGACCGACCCGGTCGGCCGACCGGTCTCCGGATCGTAGGTCGGCATGGTGAAACTCTCCCACTGAACCACCCCGACCGCCTTGAGCGCACCAAAGATCAAGCTCTCCGCAGACATGCCCACATCGTGCCGGGCTCACAGCCCGGTAGCTCTGGAACGACCAGTCCCGCCAAGCCGGACCAACCGACGCTTCTTAGCGGGACTTTTCGTTCGCCTGCTACATCACCCCCGGAGCTTGGTCCGGCACCCCTGGAGTCACCTCGATCTGGGCTTCCCCAGCGGCCAGCGAGCCGACTCAACCCGCATTCCGCACCCAACACTCGCATTGGCGTTCTCGCCGCCCAGCACCCTGTACGCCGCGAGCGCGACCGGTCTGATCACCCTGCGGTACACCGACACCGGCCTGACGCAGTGATCCGGTAGAACCGGTGAGAGTGGGCCTACGCTGCTACTTTCAGGTTTTGAGAGGTGAGCTCGGGCTCAAGCAGACGGCGGTGGCGACCCGGTGTGGCTGCCACACCAAACGCCCCACTCCGCCCTGGACGCAAACCGCCCATCACCCGACTGTCGCCAAGATCATGACCAAGTACAGCTAGCTCCCGCGACATCGCAGTCCCTGGAGAGCGCGGCCCTGACTCGGCGTGCCGAGGGCCGCCGCGCGCTCCTGCCGACAACTTGTCCGCGAGCTGCATGTGCCCGGCGAACGCGCCGATCTGTCGCGCGAAGCCGCACTTTACCGGCACCACCGTGCCCGTGCTTCAGGCGATGGGCGGATGTAATGCCCGTTGACCGGAGCTCAAGGTGGGGCCGCTCACGCCAACACTTGGTCCCACGCGCAACGGCCACTCCTACGGGGCGGGCGCCTGGTCTTACCGCCGAGACGGGAAACCCTAACCGAAGGTGATCTTGAGGCAAAAGAGAGATATGTGATACTTAGTGCAGAGATTAGTGCCTTTGGCGGTTTTTGTTCGTGTTCCGGTTGAGGAGGGCACCGAGGCGACCAGTGAACTATCGCCTGGCTGGGCCGAGCAGGACCCGACCGCGTCCCATCAGCAGCCCACCGCGGGTTCCATCCCCTTCAGAGCCTTCGGCAATCCGTCTGCATGCCATGCCCGTCTCGATCATCTTCGCTGACTCGGAGGGACACGACGTGTCGACACTCGCCCGACCTTCTTCCCGCGGCAGATCCGCCGAGGCCGCCCAGCCGTTCAGGGTGCCGCTGCGCAAGGTGGTAGCTGACCTGCGTGGTGGAGGCCCCCTGCACATGTTGCAGACGGTCGGCCAGAACGCCGACGGCGCGATCGCCCGACTCCATCTGGGCCCGTTCCGGCCCTTCCTGGTGTCGCATCCCGACCACCTGAAGCACATCCTGCGGGACCGGAGCGACAACTACCCGCGCGGGGCGGCGATGTGGGACGCGCTGGGGCGGCTGGCGGGCAAGGGCATCGGCGGTGAAGGCGAGCAGTGGCACGCCTCGCGAGAGATCTTGAAGCCCGCCTTCTCCGCGCGCTACTTGAGCGCTGCCAGCGAGCAGATGATCGACTCGATCCTCGGCGCTGTCCAGGATTTGGGACGCCGTGCCGGGGCCGGCCACCCGGTGGACGCCGGGAGGGAGATGACCCGCATCGTCCAGCGGGTCATCGATCCGTTGTTCTTCGGGCGCCTGGTCCCGGCTGGGGAGGGTGACCGGCTGGGCGACGCGATCGCCACGGCGATGGGGAGCCTGCTGTGGCGGATGGCGATGCCCTTCATGCCGCACTGGATCCCCGTCCCGGGGGACCGGGCCTTCCGGGCGGCGACGAGAACGGTGAACGAGATCCTGCGGCCCGTGGTCCACCAGGCGCGCGCCGGAGGCGGTGACGGCAACGACGTGGTCACCCGACTGTTGAACGGCGCCGGCGCTGATGGAGCACCGCTGACCGACGAGCAGGTCTGCGACGACATCGTCGCGCTCTTTGTCGCCGGGAGTGAGTCTTCGGCGATCGCCCTGTCGTGGGTGTGGGTGGCACTCGCGCAGCACCCCGACGTCGCCGAGCGGGTCGTGCAAGAGGTCGACGCCGTGGTGGGCCAAGACCGTCCGCGCTATGAGCACATCCGCAAGCTGAGCTACACGCAGATGGTGCTGAAGGAGGTGCTGAGGATCTATTCGGTCGGCTGGGCGGTGCCCCGGATGGCGCTGAAGGACGACGTGATCGAGGGTGTCGCCATTCCCGCCGGCGCCACGTTGGCGATCAGCCCCTACCTGACCCACCGGCTGGAAAGTGTGTGGCCGGACCCGCACCGATTCGACCCCACCCGGTTCACCCCTGAGCAGAACCGCAGCCGGCACCCGCTCGCCTACGTGCCCTTCGGGTCGGGCGTGCACCAGTGCCTGGGTGAGGCGTTCTTCGGCCAGGAAGCGGCCCTGATCGTCGCGGCGGTCCTCAGCCGCTACCGTGTCGAGGTGGCCGCGCCGGTGGAGCCCAAGCTGTCGCTGACCCTCCAGCCCAGCGAGCCGGTCGAGTTGATCCTCACACCACGCCGGTGACGTGCCTTAACCGATCCCCGCTTCTGGACCCATGCCGCCGGCCGGAAGGACGAACGTGAACGACGAGCCTTTCGCAGGATCAGCGGCCGCAGCGGACGCCTTCGTGGGCGGCGTGACCGCCCGCGAGGCTCTGAGAGTGGAAGGCGACCTCAGGCAGTTCGCGCTCCGCTTTCCGACCCTGCTGCGGATTCCGCCGATCGAGCCGGTCCCTTCGCAGTTGTCTCTGGCGATCGCTTTCGGTGCCCCTGGCTACACCGCGGACCAGCTGCGCGCAGCGGCGCGGACCTCGCTGTGGATCTTCGCGGTTGACTTCCAGGTCGACCATCTGGCGGCCTCCGCTGGCGAGGTCGCCGGCATCGTCGAGCGGTGCGAGAAAGTAGCCGACGGCGGATCCGCAGCCGAGGGCGACGCGCTCTGCGAGGCGCTGGCATGCTTGCGAGAGGATCTGTCCGCCGCGCCGGCGTTCGGTGATCTGGAGCCGGTGTGGCTGGAGGAGCTGCACCGGATGTTGCAGGCTATGGCGCTTGAGTGGAACTGGAAGGACCACGTCCGCCGGACAGCTTCGGCGGACCAGATGGAACAGGCCAGCGGGCAGCGGCGGTCGCTGACGCCGCCAACGACGCTGGAGGACTACCTGGTCATCGCCGACAACTTCGGCTCAGCATGGGTGAACGTGGTCCACTGGATCGCGCTCGACGATCCCGTCATCCTGGAGCACCTGCCTCAGCTTCGCGAGGCGAGCCGCACGGTCCAGTCGGCTCTGCGGCTGTTGAACGATCTCGCCACCAGCGGCCGCGAGGCCGAGTGGGACGACCTCAACGCCCTGAGGCTCGGCGCCGACGAGGTGACCGTCCGGCTCTGCATCGACGACCTTGTGCGACGCCTCGCCGACCAACTGGACCAGCTCCGCGCGACCTGCCCCCACGGGGCCGCCTACCTGGAACACCAGCTGAAATTCAGCCAACAGTTCTATGGAGCCCAGTCCGACTACTGGGGTGATCTTCCTAACAGCGGATAGACCTCGCCGTCTCCAGGGAGGCGATCGGCGGCGCCCGCTCTACCACAACCGGCCGGCGCCTCGAGAAGCCGCCCCTGCTTGCACTGGACCAGGAAGCCGAAAGGCCGATTCGCTTCGCTTGGGTGCCCCAAAGTCATTAGGGTGCCTCTGTGTAATCGGCGGCCCGACGAGTCGGCACCGTCCTCCCAACGAGCCGGGAGGGCACGGACCACGCCTCGTCTGGGCGGCCTCCCCCCGCGCTCATCGGTCTTATGAGGAACTTCATGCGTCCGCGTATTTGGCCTTTCCAACGGCAGGGTCGTGACCGCCAGATCCGACTGAAATCGCGGATCATCTTGATGCTGATCCTCCTCGTCGCACTCTGGGTCTTCAGCTTCTGGGCCACCTCGACCGAGGGCTACAACCTGCTCCAGACCAGCAAGATCGACAACACCGCGGGCCGTCCGACCAAGACGCTGATCACGACCCTGCAGAGCGAGCGGCGCGCCTCTCTGGTCTACCTGGGCGGACGCAAGCACGGGCTCAGCGCCGGCGACCTGCGGCAGCAGCGCGCACACACCGACCAGGTGATCGCCCAGTGGCGTCGCACCGCGAAAGAGGCGCCCGGCGGCAAGATCCGCCGCGCCGTCGCGGCGACCAGCGCCCAGCTCACCAACCTGCCCTCCCTGCGCGCGGCGATCAACAGCGGAACCATCACCCGCGACGCCGCGGCCAAGGGGTTCAACACCGCGATCGACGCCGGCTTCCAGATCGTCAGCGTCAACGCCGAGCTGGACGACCCGGACATCTCAGCCGACGGTCGGGCACTCATCGCGCTGACCCGCGCCCGCGAGATGCTGTCGCGCGAGGACGCCTTCCTGGCGGGTGTGCTGGCGGACGGCCGATTCGGGACAGGCGAGTACGTCAAGTTCGCGCAGACCGTTGCGCTTCGGGGCCAAGCCGAGCAGGATGCCGCCGCGCAGCTTCCCGACGCCGACCGGCGTCGCCTGCAGGAGTTGCAGAGGGGCACCGCCTACTCGGCCCTTCAGCGACTCGAACAGCAGGCGCAGCAGCCCCGGCGCCAAGGACGGACCGCCGTCACACCCGTGCAGTGGCAGGCAGCTACTCAACCGGTGCTGACGGCCATGGACCGGGCGGTCGACATCGGCGGTAACGAAGTGGTCGACCAGGGCACCGTGCTCGGCTATCAGGTCCTTGCCAAGTGGGCGGGTGTGGGCGTGCTGGGTGGAGCGGCCCTCATTGCCGCCATCGTCACCGGCGTCGGCGCGACCCGGAAGCTGGACAGAGGGCTCAAGCGTCTGCTCATGGCGGTCCAGGAAGCCGAGGCTGAGCTGCCCGGCCAGCTGCGGCTGATCGGTGAGGGCAAGCACGCCGGCGTGCGCCCCATCGAGTTCGGCGCCGACGAGATCGGTGAGATCGGGCGGACCTTCAATCGCCTGGTGGCGCAGGTGGTGGAGGCCACCCAAGCAGAGGCCGCCACGCGAGCCAGTAGCCGCCGGATCATCCGCGACTTGGGAGACCGCACCTACTCCCTCATGACTCAGCTTCTTGATCTGGTGACCGCGATGGAGAAGCGCCGCGACATCAACCCCGAGGAACTCCAACAGCTGTTCAGATTGGACGCCCTTGTCGTCCGAGCGCTGAAGAACGCCAGGAACATCGGCTACATCGGAGAAAAGCGCGCCCTGCGCTCCGGAGGTACGAGGCCGGTCTCGCTCTACGAGCTGCTGCGCGACGCTATCGGACAGACACACGCCTACGAGCGTGTGAAGTTGGGCACCTATCAGGACTACGGGCTCGTCGGTTACGCCTTCGAGGACGTCGTCACGATCATCGCTGAGCTCATCGATAACGCGCTGATGTTCTCCGACAAGGTCGTCGAAGTCGAAACCACTCAGGTCGCGCACGGTGTCGCGGTCGTCGTACAAGACCGCGGTTACGGATTCTCCGACGAGGACATTGCCCGCCACAACGAGTTCTTCGCCACAGCGCCCGAGGTGTGGGACTCAGCGCTCAGCCCTGAGGGCAAGGTGAGGATCGGCTTCTACATCATCGCGCAGCGAGCTCGCGCACACGGAATCAAGGTCACAGTTCAAAGCAATGCCTACCGCGGCGCGGACGCCGTGGTGCTCCTGCCGACGAATTTGATCACCGATCCGCCGCCCAGCCACGCGGCCAAGATCAGCACTGCGGCCCCTCAGGTCGCCGTCACCGCCGGCGGCGGAAGCTCAGCCCCCGCTGCGGCGGTCGGACTGCTGGAGGCCCCATCCGAGCGCACTCTGAGGCCGGTCCCCGACGCCGGCGGTCCCGTTACCGCTGATGTGGCAGACGCGGGCGCCGGAGACGTTGCCCCTGCCGTTCCTGACGCGCCCGACACCGTACCGTCCGCAGAAGCGACCACCCCGGGCGGGCTGCCGGTACGCGACCCCGGTAGGAGCCTCGCACCCGAATTGCAGGAGGAGACATCTCCGGCTGACGATGAGCCCGACCCGCTGGAAGGCCGGAGTCCTGAGCAGGTCCGCACGGTCATGACGGCCTTCCAAAGCGGCACCAGGAGAGGGCGGACCGAGGCGGCAAGGCATGCTTCCGAAGAAGACAGCGCCGACGAATGAGCGCTGACAGCCGAAGGCCCAGCGGAGGCACCAAGGGAAGCAACGGCTTCGATTACACCATTGGGTCGATGGAGGTGGTCGTCGCCGCGTTGGCTGCCTCCGAGATCGAAGAGGCGATCAGGGAGTACCAGGTTCGTCTCCCAGACGGCCGCATTACCACCCAATACCGATGCTTTGGACTGGGCCCGGAATACGTCAACCTGCTTCAGTGGTTAACGCAACCACGTTTGTTCGCCGACGTCGTCTGCTATATCGCGCGGACGCGCCAGGCCGCTCACGGGAAGAACAGCATCGATGTCCTCGACCTCCTCGACACGGACCAGGCGCGAGTGGCGATCGATACACTGCGCACCAAGGGCTTGATCAAGGTTGCAGACATTCCCGATCCGACGGAACCCGACCGACTATCGGTCACCGCCATTGTCTGCGCGACTCGCTCCGCCACCGCGCATCCTGAAAATGGGAACACCAATTACGCGGCCGCAGCGCAGAATCGGGAACGCTTCGGCCTGACAGAAGCACATCGGCAAGTATTGGTGCAATGCGCGAAACCTAAGGCTGTAGTCGAACTCGTCGCCGAGGTAGGTGATCATTCGGCCCATCGATTGATCCTCGACCTGCTGAACTGGGAACTCGTCGAGCAACTCGACGCGGACCTCTACAACCCTCGGCTGTACAGAGAACTTCTGGCTGAACTCCGGCGAATGGGCGTCGACGCCCCATCAACCACAAGCAGGGCGCCGAGGCCCAGACGACGGGCCAAATCAGTTCTACGGCTCCGCTGAGGAACCGCTCACCTCGCCCAATACTAAAAGGACGATCACGATGGCTGATTGGATACTCGACGACGTCCTGAGGGTGACCGGAGTCCGGCACGCAGTGCTGGCCACGACGGACGGGCTTGTCAGCGTCAAATCCGAGGGACTCAAAACAGACGCAGCCCAACGGCTGGCCGCCGGCTGCGCCGCGCTGGCCGGCGTAGCCACAGGCCTGGCACGCGACCACGCCAACAGCACCACCCCACCACGGCAGGTCGTGGTGGAACTCGACGGCGCGCTGCTGTTCGTACGCAGAGGGCGCGACACCTACCTAGCCGTCGTAGCCGACCACGCAGTCGATCCCGCTTCACTCGGCCACGCGCTGAAGATAGTTCTCACTGCTATCGGAAACTGACCTGCCGCCGCGCATTTCCGCTGCGCGTCCCCGCCGGTCGCGGCGAAGCGGGCCGCGACGGCAACGCCCCTCCAGCAGGAAGCGGCCTTAACTGCAGGCTGGAAATGATTAAGGCCGCGAAACCGAGAGCCTGCTCGGTGGAAGTAGGCCGTTGCGCCGACCGCGTGGGGGATTCTAACTAGGGTTAATAGGTCATGGCGGTTGGGTGAGTGGACCTGCCGGTTGCGGGGGCGTATGCCGGTTGCATGGCCAGATACCCCCAGGGTGGCGGGTCGACCGCTGCCGGTCAGCACAGACGTGAACGGGTGCGGATGCAGGCCGCGCAGTGGTTCGCCGAGGGCCGTCCGAACGCATGGGTCGCCGCCGAGTTGCGGGTCGGGCTGCGGCAGGTGGAGAAGTGGCGCCAAGCCTGGCGCGCGGGAGGGACTGAGGCGCTGCGGTCCAAAGGACCGCATGGGCGGCCGCGGCTGGATGATGCGCAGTTCGCGCTGCTGGAGGCGGAACTGAACCGTGGTCCGGCCGCGCACGGTTATGCCGATGACCAGCGGTGGACGCTGGGCCGGGTGGCCGGGCTCATCAACAAGTTGTTCGCCATCGACTACACCGTGCCCGGGGTGTCGCTGCTGTTGCGCCGTAACGGCTGGTCGGTGCAGGTGCCCGGCCGCCGCGCGATCGAACGCGACGAGCAGGCCATTGCGGCTTGGAAGCGGGAGGTGTGGCCGCAGGTGGAAGCACCGCGGCGGACCTGGGCGCCTGGATCTGTTTCGAAGACGAGACCGGCCAGGGGCTCAGGCCGCCCAAAGGACGGACCTGGAGCCGGCGTGGACACCGGCCGCAGGTGAAAGTGCACGGCGGCGAGCACGGCAGCCGGGTATCGGTGGCCGGGCTGGTCTGCTACCGGACCGGCGAGCGGTCCCGGCTGATCTACCGGCTGCACCTGTACCGCCGCCGCAAAGGCGAACGCGCCGCCTTCACCCTGAAGGAGTACAAGAGCATGCTGCAGGGCGCCCACCAGCAACTACCGGACGGAAAGATCGTGCTGATCTGGGACAACCTGGGCATCCACCACTCCACGGCGATGCGGGCGTTCATCGATGCCCAGGCCGATTGGCTGACGGTGTTCTACCTGCCGGCCTACGCCCCGGACCTCAACCCGGCCGAGGGCGTGTGGTCGGCACTGAAGCGCTCCATGACCAACTTCCTGGCCGCCGACCTGGACGATCTCGTCGGCAGGCCCGTGAGGAGGATCGGAACGGCCAGTAGCGACAACGACGGGATCTTCGCTTCGGTTTGATCACTTGCCTCGTTTGGCCTGGTCACGGCTCTTACGTTGCCGGGCATGCCAGTGGATTTCTTGTCTGATGAGCAGGTGGCCAGGTACGGGCGGTTCGCGGTGGAGCCGTCGCCGGGTGAGCTGGAGATGTTCTTCCGGCTGGATGAGCACGCGTTGACGCACGCCCGGTCGAAGCGGGCGCCGGCGAATCGGCTGGGGTGGGCGGTGCAGTGGGGTGCGGTGCGGATGCTGGGCGCGTTCGTGACCGAGGACCTGTCGGCGGTGCCGGAGGTGGTGGTGCGGTTCGCCGCAGAGCAGGTCGAGGTCGATCCGGCGGAGTTCGAGGCGTATGCGCAGCGGCGGCAGAGCCGGTACGAGCATGCGTGGGAGATCCGGGACGCCTTCGGCTACACCGAGTTCGAGTCGGCGGAGGAGCAGGCGCGCGCGTTCGTGGGCGCGTGGGTGTGGGCGTCGCAGGAAGGGCCACGGGCGCTGTTCGACCGGGCGGTGGTGTGGCTGGTGGAGCATCGGGTTCTGCTGCCGGGGATCACCACGCTGACGCGTCTGGTGGCCGAGGTCCGCCGGGTGGAGAACGCCCGGTTGTACGGCCTGCTGGCCGAGCGGACGCCGGCCGAGACCGCTGCGGCTCTGCGGGGCCTGCTGCGAGTGCCGGAGGATCGACGGGTGTCGGAGTTGGAGCGGCTGCGGACCTCGCCGGTGAAGGCGTCGGGCCGGGTGCTGGTGCGGGAGTTGGATCGGGTCGCCGAGATCGCCGGGATCGGGGCCGGGTGGGTCGAGACCGAGCCGGTGCCGGCGGTGAAGCTGGCGGCGCTGGCCCGGTACGGGATGGCGTCCAAGGCACCGACGTTGCGGGATCTGGAGGAGCGGCGGCAGACCGCGACGCTGCTGGCCACGGTCCGGCATCTGGAGACGGCGTCGATCGACGATGCGCTGGATGTGCTGGATCTGCTGATCACCTCGAACCTGCTGGCCAAGGCGGAGCGTGCGGGAAAGGCCGAGCAGCTGCGGACGTTGCCGAAGCTGCGCAGCGCCGCCCGGCACGTCGCCTCGGCGATGGAGATCTTGATGAGCGCGCCGCAGGCGACCGAGGACCGCCTGGTCTCGCTGGCGGAGGTGTGGAACGAGATCGAGCGGGTGGTGCCGCGGGAGAAGCTGTCGGCGGCGGTCGAGGTGATCGCGGCGTTCGTGCCCGCCACCGACGACGACGCGGCGGCGGCGTGGCGGGCCGAGCTGGTCAAGCGGTACCGGACGGTGCAGCAGTTCATCGAGCTGCTGCTGGAGACGATCGAGTTCCGGGCGGTGGAGGCCGGGCGGCCGGTACTGGCGATGGTGGCCGCCGCGGCCGCGATGGCCAAATCGCGCCGCCGCTATGACCGCGCGGACATCGCCGCGCACGAGGACCTGGTGACCGGGTCGTGGCGGCCGCTGGTGTTCGCCAATCCCGATCTTCCCGCAGGTCAGGTCGACAAGGCCGCGTTCACGCTGTGCGCGCTGATGCACCTGCACACCGCGCTGCGCCGCCGGGATGTGTTCGCCGCCGGCGCCGACCGGTGGAGCGACCCACGCGCCCGCCTGCTGGAAGGCCAGGGCTGGGACGCGGCGCGGCCGCGGGTGCTGGCCGCGTTGGAGCTGGAGGAGGAACCGGCCGGGCACCTGGCCGAACTCGCCTCCGCGCTGGAGGGCGCCTACACCCGGGTGCTGGACGGACTCGGGGGCAACACCGCGGTGCAGTTCGTCGGCGGACGTCTGCGGGTGGAAAAGCTCGGGCCGTTGGCCGAGCCGCCGCTGATGACCGAGTTCCGCGCCCTCATCGACCAGATGCTGCCGCGCGTGGACTTTCCCGAGCTGCTGCTGGAGGTGTTCGACCGCACCGGCCTGGCGGCCGACTTCACCCACATCTCCGGCGCCGACCCCGCGATGGAGGACTTCGCGGTCAGCCTGTGCGGATTGATCGTGGCCGAGGCGTGCAACGTCGGCCTGGCCCCGATCGAGAAACAGAACGTGCCCGCCCTGACGCGCGCCCGACTCCAGCAGGTCGACCAGGGCTACCTGCGCGCAGAGACGATCTCGGCGGCCAACGCCCGCCTGATCGCCGCTCAATCCGGGATCGACATCGTGAACTGCTGGGGCGGTGGGCAGATCGCCTCGGCCGACGGGCTACGGTTCATCGTGCCGGTCGCGAACCTGCACACCGGCCACAACCCGATCTACTTCGGCCGCCAGCGCGGCGCGACCTGGCTGAACGTCGTCAACGACCAGGTGATGGGCATCGGCGGCCTGGTCGTGCCCGGAACCCTGCGCGACTCGCTGTTCATCCTGGACGCCATCCACACCATCGACGGCGGCCCCCGCCCCGAGACCGTGGTGACCGACACCGCCTCCTACTCCGACATCGTATTCGGGCTGTTCGCGATCTGCGGCTACCAGTTCTCCCCGCGCATCGCCGACCTCGCCGACACCCGCCTGTGGCGCACCAACACCCGCGCCACCTACGGGCCTCTCGATCACATGTCCCGCCACACCGTCCGCCTGGACCGCATCCGCGCGCACTGGGCCGACATGCTCCGCGTTGCCGGCTCGCTCACCACCGGCACGGTGCGGGCCTACGACCTGATCAGGATGCTGTCGCGCGACGGTCGCCCCACCGGCCTGGGCGACGCGTTCGCGCACTACGGTCGGATCTTCAAGACCCTGCACCTGCTGCAGTTCATCTCCGATGACGGCTACCGCCGCATGATCGGCACCCAGCTCAACGTCCAGGAAGGCCGCCACCGCCTGGCACGCCGGATCGCCTTCGGCAACCGCGGGCAGCTCCGCCAGCGCTACCGCGAGGGCATGGAGGACCAGCTCGGCGCCCTCGGCCTGGCGCTCAACGCCGTGGTGTGGTGGAACAGCCTCTACCTGGACGCCGCCGTCAAGCAGATCCGCGCCGACGGCTTCCCCGCCACCGACGACATGTGCGCCCGGCTCTCACCCATCGCCTACGAGCACATCAACTTCCTGGGCCGCTACGCCTTCACCCGCGCCGAAGTCGCCACCGGCCTGCGTCCCTTCCACAACCCCGACCAGGACGCTGCCGACCACCCCCGAAGGACGTTCGTGAAGGGCATCAGGGAGTAGGGGATGGGACGATTGGTTGCGATAGGGCCTGGTAGGCCGTGGACCGCCCGATCTTCAGGATGCGGGCTGCCTCGGTGACCGAGACGCCGTCCTCCACCAGACGGTGAAGGGTGGCCAACTCGGCCGGGCCGATCGCGTGGGGGCGGCCGATGCGTTTCTTGCCTGGCAGCATCCGGCCCTCGGCCTCGCGGCGCTGGGCGGCGGCGATGCCCTCGGCCTGCCGTTCGGCGCGCAGCTCCAGCTCGTACTCGGCGGCCGCGGCAAGGACCGCGAACATGAACCGGCCCTCCTTGGTGTCCAGGTCGAAGTTCTCGGTCAGGCTGACGACCTTCACGCCGCGCTCGCGCAACTCGTTGACCGTGGTCAGCACGTGGCCGGCCGACCGGCCCCACCGGTCGGACTTCCAGAACTTCAACGTGTCGCCCGCCCGGGGGCGCGCCAGCAGCGCCTCCCACTCTGGCCGCGCCACACCGCGCTTGCCCGACTCCTTCTCGGTGACCAGCTCGTCGTAACCACTGGCCTCCAGCGCGTCGAGCTGGAGCTGCGGGTTCTGATCACGGGTGGAGACCCGCGCGTACGCCCAGACGGTCATCGGCCGATAGCCGTGGCCCGCACGCCCGGGGCGGAGGGGTCCTCCCGCCGCAGGACGGCGACCAGGCCCCGCGCCACCGTGTGCGGGTCGGCGACTCCGGCGGCGCGCAGCGGATCGATCACCAGGCCCACAGGCCCGAATCACTCAGGCGCGAGTCGTTGCGGATCTTGTTGGTCGAGCCCACCAGGCGATCTCCCAGCATCCAGAAACATCCGCTTTTCCGGACAGGGTAGTGGCGGTGACCGGTTGCGGACCGGGTGCGGCGAGACCATTCCGGGTCGACCACCGGTGCTGATCTTGCCGTCGGGGTGATGATGTCGGTATGACACGGGGTGTACTGGCATGGGGCGGGGCCGTGATCGCTGCAGGCTCGGCGATCTGGCTGGTGGGGTATTTCGTGGTGGCGGGGTTTCATCCGGCCGACACCCTGGCGGTGATCGGCGCGGTGGTGGGGATCACCGGGGTGGTGCTGGCGGTGGCCGGGCTGGTGACCGGTCGGCGGGGCGGGCAGTCGGTGACCGGGTCCGGGGTCGGTGGTGGCCTCGCGCAGGTGCGGGGCGGCAAGAACGTGAGGATCCACCGCCGGGGACGGTACTTCGGGGCCGGGGCGCCGGCTGCGCCGGTGCCGGACGGGCAGCCGGTGCCGCCGCCGGCGGAGGGTGGGCAGTCGGTGACCGGGTCGCAGATCGCCGGACCGGTGGACCAGGTCGATGGTGCCAGCGGAGACGTTGAGTTGCGGGAGGAACCGTAGCCGGGTGGCCCCGGCGGCGCTCCGAGCCTCAGGAGGGGGTGCCGGCGGGCTTCAAGCGGCGTGCGCGCGGCCAGCAGATGGTGGCCGGCTCGGTGGTGTTCGGGTCGGTGACCCAGATCGCCGGGGTGCGGGGCGATGTGCGGATCGAAGGCGAGCGGCCGCTGTATCGGCTGGAGGCCCTCCCCGCCGCTGGGCTGGTGGTGCCGGTGGACAAAGCGCGCCGGCGTCCGGGGCTGTTGTTGCAGGCGGGCTTGCAGCAGGTGCCGTTTGCCGGGCGTGTCGAGCAGCTGGGGCGGTTGCGGGCGTGGCGGGACCGGCCGAGTGAACCGGTGCTGCTGGTGCACGGGCCGGGTGGACAGGGCAAGTCCCGGCTGGCCGCACGGTTCGGCGAGGAGTCGCTGGAGGCGGGATGGCGGGTGCTGGTGGCCCGGCACGCCGATGACCCGGCCACGGTGGCCGCCCCCGACGCCAGAGCCGCCGGTCCCCGCCGGGAGGCGGGGGTGCTGGTGCTGGTGGATTACGCCGAGCGGTGGCCGGTGACCGATCTGCTGGCGTTGCTGGGCGATGCCGCCGGACAGGGGGCGCGGGTGCTGCTGCTGGCGCGGCCGGCGGGCGCGTGGTGGGACACCCTGGCCTTCAATATCGACAAGTTCACCACGGCGGCGGCCCCGGTCCGGCTGCCGCCGTTGGGAGACCAGATCGACCGGGCCCGACTGTTCACCGACGCCCGCGACGCCTTCGCCCGGGCCTTGAACGTTCCCGCGGACCCGGTGCGGCCGCCAGCCGGCCTGGACGCGCAGCCGGGGTTCGGGCTGGTGCTGGCGGTGCACATGGCGGCGTTGACCGCGGTCGACGCCGCCTTCCGCAAGATGGTGGCGCCACAGGACCTGGCCGCGATCTCGGGGTATCTGCTGGCCCGGGAACGTGATCACTGGCAGTGGCTGCACCGCAACACCGACGTGGCCGTGGACGCCGGCGCGATGGGGCAGACCGTCTACACCGCGGTGCTGACCGGCTCGCAGGCCTACGGTGATGGGCTGGCGGCGGTGCGGTCGGCGCAGATCGGCACCAGCGTGCACCCCGACCGGGTCCTGAAAGACCACGCGGTCGCCTACCCGCCCAGCGCTCCCGACAGCGTGCTGGAGCCGTTGTATCCCGATCGGCTGGGCGAGGACCTGCTCGCGCTGTCGACCCCGGGCCACCAGACCGCCAGCGGCTACCCCGCTGATGCCTGGGCGGCCCAGGCCGCCGCCCGCATCATCACCGCCACCACCGATGAAGATGGTGCGCCGGAGGTGGGGAGCCGGGAGGATGGGCCGGTGTGGGCGCGGCCCGCGTTGACCACCTTGGTACAGGCTGCGGCCCGCTGGCCGCACATCGCCACCACACAACTGGCCCCGCTGCTGACGGCCCGTCCGCGCCTGGCGCTGAGCGCCGGAGGCGCCACGCTGGCGGCCCTGGCCGGTATCGACGCCCTGGATGTCACCGTGCTGGAAGCCATCGAGGCCGTCCTGCCCGAAGGCTCGCATGTGGAGTTGAACGCCGGGATCGCCGCCTTGACCCAGCGACTGGCCGCCCACCGCCTGCCCACCGCCGACCCCGCCCAGCGCGCCCGCATCCAAGACACCCTCGCGGTTCGCCTGTCGAATGCCGGTCGGCGAGACCACGCCCTGGCCCAGGGACGTCAAGCCGTCCACATCTGGCGCCGGCTGGCCGCTGCCAACCGGGCCGCCTACCTGCCCAACCTGGCGACCTCGTTGAACAACCACGCGAACCGGTTGGCCGAGACCGGGCAGCGCGACGAGGCGGTCCTGGTCTCGCAGGAAGCCGTTGATGCCTACCGGCAGTTGGCTGCCGCCAACCGAGCCGCCCACCTGCCCAACCTGGCCGGCTCGTTGAACAACCACGCGCTGCGGTTGGCCGAGACCGGGCAGCGCGACGAGGCGGTCCCGGTCTCCCGGGAAGCCGTCGAGCTGCGCCGGGAGTTGGCCGCTGCCAACCGGGCCGCCTACCTGCCCGACCTGGCCGGCTCGTTGAACAACCACGCAGCCCTGCTGGCTGGAACCGGGCAGCGCGACGAGGCGGTCCTGGTCTCGCAGGAAGCCGTTGATGCCTACCGGCAGTTGGCTGCCGCCAACCGAGCCGCCTACCTGCCCAACCTGGCGACCTCGTTGAACAACCACGCGGTGCGGTTGGCCGAGACCGGGCAGCGCGACGAGGCGGTCCTGGTCTCGCAGGAAGCCGTTGATGCCTACCGGCAGTTGGCTGCCGCCAACCGGGCCGCCTACCTGCCCGACCTGGCCGGCTCGTTGAACAACCACGCAGCCCTGCTGGCTGGAACCGGGCAGCGCGACGAGGCGGTCCCAGTCTCGCAGGAAGCCGTTGATGCCTACCGGCAGTTGGCTGCCGCCAACCGAGCCGCCCACCTGCCCAACCTGGCCGGCTCGTTGAACAACCACGCAGCCCTGCTGGCTGGAACCGGGCAGCGCGACGAGGCGGTCCCAGTCTCGCAGGAAGCCGTTGATGCCTACCGGCAGTTGGCTGCCGCCAACCGAGCCGCCTACCTGCCCGACCTGGCCGGCTCGTTGAACAACCACGCGAACCGGTTGGCCGAGACCGGGCAGCGCGGCGAGGCGGTCCCGGTCTCCCGGGAAGCCGTCGAGCTGCGCCGGGAGTTGGCCGCTGCCAACCGGGCCGCCTACCTGCCCGACCTGGCCGGCTCGTTGAACAACCACGCAGCCCTGCTGGCCGAGACCGGGCAGCGCGACGAGGCGGTCCCGGTCTCGCAGGAAGCCGTTGATGCCTACCGGCAGTTGGCCGCTGCCAACCGAGCCGCCTACCTGCCCGACCTGGCCGGCTCGTTGAACAACCACGCAGCCCTGCTGGCCGAGACCGGGCAGCGCGACGAGGCGGTCCCGGTCTCCCGGGAAGCCGTCGAGCTGCGCCGGGAGTTGGCCGCTGCCAACCGAGCCGCCTACCTGCCCAACCTGGCGACCTCGTTGAACAACCACGCGGTGCGGTTGGCCGAGACCGGGCACCCCGGCGAGGCGGTCCCGGTCTCGCAGGAAGCCGTTGATGCCTACCGGCAGTTGGCCGCTGCCAACCGGGCCGCCTACCTGCCCGACCTGGCCGGCTCGTTGAACAACCACGCAGCCCTGCTGGCCGAGACCGGGCAGCGCGACGAGGCGGTCCCGGTCTCGCAGGAAGCCGTTGATGCCTACCGGCAGTTGGCTGCCGCCAACCGAGCCGCCCACCTGCCCGACCTGGCCGGCTCGTTGAACAACCACGCAGCCCTGCTGGCCGAGACCGGGCAGCGCGACGAGGCGGTCCCGGTCTCGCAGGAAGCCGTTGATGCCTACCGGCAGTTGGCTGCCGCCAACCGAGCCGCCTACCTGCCCGACCTGGCCGGCTCGTTGAACAACCACGCAGCCCTGCTGGCTGGAACCGGGCAGCGCGACGAGGCGGTCCCGGTCTCCCGGGAAGCCGTCGAGCTGCGCCGGGAGTTGGCCGCCGCCAACCGAGCCGCCTACCTGCCCGACCTGGCGACCTCGTTGAACAACCACGCGGTGCGGTTGGCCGAGACCGGGCACCCCGGCGAGGCGGTCCCGGTCTCCCGGGAAGCCGTCGAGCTGTGCCGGGAGTTGGCCGCCGCCAACCGGGCCGCCTACCTGCCCAACCTGGCCGGCTCGTTGAACAACCACGCGAACCGGTTGGCCGAGACCGGGCAGCGCGAGGAGGCGGTCTCGGTCTCCCGGGAAGCCGTCGAGCTGCGCCGGGAGTTGGCCGCCGCCAACCGAGCCGCCTACCTGGCGGATTACACCCGGAGTGTCACGGTGTGGGGGCACGTGCTGGTGCAGGACGCTCGATTCGGCGAGGCGGTCGCTCCCTTGGTGGAGGCGTTGGTGACCGGGCAGGAACTTCCCGAGTATGCCCAGGGCATCGTCGGCACGATCGTTGATCTGCTACGCCGCTGCCATGCCGGTGATGCCGCCGAGGCAGACAGGGCGTTTCGCGCGGTCACCGGCCAGGACGTCCCGGATTGGATGAAGCAGCCACCAGCTGCTCCCGAGGGCTAATGTTGCGCTGGCCGGCCCGTACCCCCGCCGGGCCCGGGCGTCCGGAAATGTGTACTTTTCTGGACACACTGAGCCTTTTTCAGTGTGCTGCGGTCTCGCAGAGTTGCAAGGTGTGGATGGCTTTGGCGAGGCGGCCGGCGCGGTGGGGGCAGCAGCGTAGCTTCCGTAGGATTCGCCATGACTTGAGCTGGGCGTTCGCTCGTTCTCCAGGTCCCCGGAGCTTGGCGTGTGCGCGGTTGGCGTCCTTGAGCGGTTCGGGCTTGTCGCGTCCCTTGTAGGGCGTGAGGACGTGCGCGCCGGCGCCCTGGTACGCCTTGTCTGCCAGCACGAGCAGGCCGGTGGCGGCCAGTGCCCGGATGATGCCCCAGATCCGGGCCGCGGCCAGGTCGTGGACTGAGCCGGGCAGCGGTCCCGACACCCACAGCAGTGCCCCGTCCGGCGCGGCGATGACCTGGAGGTTCATGCCGTGGCGGCGATGC
>NZ_BAAAMR010000126.1:0-26270 GCF_039529375.1 Actinomadura napierensis | reverse complement strand
CGTAGGCCAGGGTCTGACGAGACAACGGCAGCGAAGCACGGTACAAAAGCATGTGAGGCCTCTGGTGGGGACGGGGGTTGTGAGAGATCAACCGTCCTACCAGGGGTTTCTTGACGTCCGGCACCGCCCACGCCGTCCGCGATCACGCTGTGATCAGCGCACGCGGAACTGCCGCTGAAAAAGGCTCACTAGCGACCTGCCGCGACGCCGTCCGGAAAACCCCGTCCCAAAAGGTCACTCCCGCAAACCCAGCGACACCCCGCCCCGCTCTCCAGAGCCAGTCGCTACTGGCCGTTCCGATCCTCCCCGCGGGCCGGCATGGTCAGACACCGGCTCAAGATGATCCAGCACCACCCCCACGTGATCGACGGCTGCCTGCCTCCCACCGGCCTCACCCTCACCACCACACCCGGCATCACCAATTAACGCTGGTTAGTGGGCGACCTCGTACTGCTCGACGACACCGGCGGGGGATCCTGCCCCGGTTGTTGACCTGGATACCGTTGCTCTTCGCCCAGGCGCGAATCTCACGCACTGCGTTCGCGGCTGCTGGGCTGCCTGCGGAAAGGGGCTAGTCTCCCTCCAGTCCGGCCCCGTACACATAGATCTTCCGTTGAGGGAGATCGGCCACGATGTAAACGGTGTCCAGTCTTTCCAGTTGCGCCCTTCGCCACCTCGTTCTCCAGGCTCCAGCCCCGGTCATCGCCCGCATGCTCGGCTACACCGACCAACAGACCAGCCGCACCGCCACCGACGCAGGCGCCCCCTGAAGCTGCTACGTCCCAGGCGACCACAACCGACAGTGACAACCGTCAGAGAACACAGACCACCCAATCACCGGACATTACGAGGGCCGCCCCCCGACCTGATCTTGAGAGAAAACCGCGACACCAACACCACCAACCCCCACGGAAGTACCAGGACCGGCACGAACCCTAGCGGTAGAGATTGACAACGATCAAAGAAACGCGAGAAATCCCGGTTCAAGACCAACATCGTTGGATATACGACCGTTGCTCAGCCGAGCCCGAGACCACCGACGGGACCGGGCAGCGCCTTCCGTGCCGTCCCTCAGCTCAGGCCGGCCCTTGATCCAGCTCCGGATTTGACTGTGCATAGGCACGTGCAGATGCCAGTGCCTATGCACAGTGCATAGCATTTGTGCATACGAACGGTGCATCGATGTGGTGCATCTGATGCTGTGCGCCGTTCGTTCTGACCCAGCGCTCCCGCACGAGCCCTTTTTCGCATGCTCCGGCCACACACCAAGGACCGGTCGTTCCATGCCCGAGCCTCAGGATGCTGCCTCGTGCTGAGCGTCCACAAGCCGATGACGCTGCATCCCATCCTCACTCTTAGCGTGTCGCCCTGCTCCGTCCTCGTGCTGCAGCCGCGTTGACGGCCATCTCCCGACCATGCCCCGGCCTGCACCGTCCGCGCCCGCACCGGGCTCGCCGGTGCCGCCGCCATTCGTCGCGGCCGCCGCGCCGCTGCCGCCAGCGCGGGTGGCGCAGCACGCCGCGCGCGCCAGGAACATGCTGACCGCCGCCCCTGCACGCCTCGACCACCCGCCGTCGCCCCGTGTCCGCTCCCACCTGAGGAACTCCGGCCCCATTATCCGACAGCCTCGCAGCACCTTCCCGAAGCCGGCTTGGGGAGCACCGTGGCCCGCTTGGAGGTGGCGCTACTCCCGCGCCCGGCACGAACCGTCGCGCACGCACGAGCAGCCCAACGTCGCACAGGTCGGCATGCTGATCTGGTGGAAACGCATCCAACACAAATCTGCCGAGGTCCACATGTTCGGCACGACCGGATCGTCCCACACCGCGCTGGCGCGGCGGCGGCCCCAACGCCGCGCCACCCCCCGTCGACGTGCCCGGTCCTTCCACCAGGTCCTGGCCAGGTCCCAGGCGAGCAGCCCGAAGAACCCTCCGATCAGCAGCTCTTGCACCACGACCCCCATCTGTCCAGCGGAAGGCGGCAGCGGCGCATGGGTACACACCCGCACCATCCCGCCCTTCTCCACCCGCGCGCCTGACCGCTGTGAAGGTCTCAGCGTGCGTACTTGTACAGCCCCACCGGCAGGGAAGAGGTAGTGCCGGGGTCGGTGACCGTGGGGCAGGCCAGCGCCACCGTCATGTCCAGCGTCAGCGGCCGCTCGTCGGCCACCGTCCATCCGGCTCGCTCCAGCAGCGCCCGGTACTGCGCATTCGTGCGCTCGCCACCACCGGCGTGGGTGACGAGCATGTGCAGGTCCGTCAGCGCCGCGACAGAGGGATGGGTGAAGTCGCTGGGGAGCGGCCTCTCGATGATCAGCAGGGTGCTGTCGTCGGCTGCGGCCTCGCGGATTCCCCGCAGGATCTCCAGGCAGGTGTCGTCGTCCCAGTCGTGCAGGATGCGCGTCAGCACGTAGACATCGGCGCCGCGCGGGATGGACCGCGGCTCGGTGACCGAGCCGGTGACCAGGGTGGTGCGCGGCAGGAGCCCTCGCGAGCTCAGGTTCACCCGTGCGGTGCCGATGGCTCTCGAGCGGTCCAGCAGCCGCGCGTCCAACAGCGGATACGCCTCGAGCAGGTGGCAGAGCAGCTCACCGTTGCCGCCGCCGACGTCGACGAGCGTCCGCGCGGGCCCTAGGTCCACCACGGCGGCCAGGTCGGCGAAGGCCTGCGTCTCCTCGGCTCTCGCTCCGTCGAACACCGCGCCCTGGCGGGGGTGGCGGGCAAGATACTCACCCACTCCCTGCCCGAACAGCGTGGTGAACGGCTGGGCGCCGTCAAGGACGCCCTCCACCAGGGCGGACCAGGACAGATAGAACAGATCGCCGTACAGCAGCGCCGTGTGCCGCATCGAGGCCGGGTGCTCGCGGGTGAGCCGCCATCCCAGCCCGGTTAACGCGAACGCCCCCTTACCGGCAGCCTGAAGCGCTCCGACCCAGGGATGGCACAGCGCGCGCAGCAACCGGTGCAGCAGATCCGGGCGGGCCCCGGAACGGTCGGCCAGCTCCAGACACGTTAACGGGCCGCGCGCCAAGTGGTCGGCGAGGTCGAGCGCCACCATCGTCCGCAGGGCCTGGGTCACCCATGCGCCGGTCAGCAACTGCAGGAGACGACGGTCCTCAGCATCGGCCCCGCCATCCACTCCGTCCAGCCAGCAGTCCGGCCCGGCGTTCGGCCAGGCACCCAGGCCGGCGGGCGGGCGGGCCGGCGAAGCGGCGTTGCGCGTCCCGTGCCCGCCGCGCGCACCGTACGACCAGGGCGGCTGGGCATCGGTGCTGGCCGTCAGGTGCTCCTGCAGGAGCTGCTCGTGGTGCCCGTCGGCGACGACCGCCAGCCGGCGCGGCCACGCGTGCCAGGTGCGGCCCTCGGACCGGAAGTACATCACCGTACGGCCACCCTTTCCGAGTAGGGGGTTGTAGCCGCCGCCGTCGGCTACCAGCCCGCGGACCTGTTGCGCCAGCAGGTCGTACACCCACGCCAGGGGCTGGTCGGCGTCGCCGCGGAGCCGCACCGCGACGTGCGTCTCGTGGCCGCTGAGCCGCTCGCTGCGGGCGACCGGCGCCGGAAGGCCGGGTGGCGCGCAGAACACCGTCACGGCGCGAGATGAGTCGGCCGCCACCGGCGCGTGGACGACCCGCACGTCCAAGGCCTCGGCGGGCAGGCGGTAGCGCCGCGACAGCCGGTCGCGCACCACGGTGCTGGCGATCGGGGTGCTCGGTTGCAAGCCGAGGGCGCGCAGGTGGGCCGTGGCGGCCTCGACGCTGGGTGGAATGATCAGCACGCCGCCGTGGTCCAGCTCGCACAGCTCCGCGACCGCGTCGACCATCTCGCGGTCGGTTCCCAGCGGCAGCGCGTTGGTCAGCGCCTCGGTAGTGCTGCCGGAGGTGAGATAGGTGACCATCTCACGGATCCGGCGCTGGTCCTCGGCACCGAGCGCAGCCGCGCCCGAGGCCGGAAGGTTGGGCAGCAGAGACGAGTTGTTCACAAGGTCGCTCCCAATCGCGCATTCGGCGTCGTCGCAGACCCACGGTAGGAAAGCACCGTGACCTACTCCGTGTCGGGAATAGTTGCTTCGCCGTTCAAGTCACCCGCATCCCGGAAGTACCGGTGGATCGGGCTGGGGCGGTCAGGGCGCCGCAACTTACGGCGGCGCGGGCACGGCGGTGCGCTGTCTGCCGCCAGCCACCTCACGCCGACTGCGCGGCCGGACGCCGGAGCTCGGTATGGGCAAATTGGGCGGAGGCAGCCGAGCCGGCCAAGGCGGCGGGGCGCAAGGATCTGTGGACCTGAAGCGCCTCCTTCGGCGAGCAATGCATCAGCATGGGATCGTCGGCCCTGATCCGCGCCATCAGCCCGTGCAGCATCCGTGCCGGCTCGATCGCCTCCGCCTGGCCGGCCAGCAGGAGCGACACCTCCTCGAAAGCCCGCAGTGCCTCACTTCGCCGCCCCATTCGGTGCAGCGTGAGCATCAGCAGCCCGTACAGCCGCTCGTCGAGCGCGTCGAAGGCCAGGCACCGCCGGATCGTCTCGACCAGACCCGGATCATGCCGCCCGAGCTCCAGCCGCACCTCGATCAGCGCCTGGACCGCCTGGGCACGCAGCTCCAGGAGCGGCGTAATGAAGGCACGCATGGTCGGCGTCATACGGAAGTCGGGCAGCAGAGCCTCCCCGGGCTCACTGCGCCACAACGCCAGCGCGCGATCGTAGAGATCCTCTGCCGTCGGCAGGTCACCGGCGACCCGGGCGTGGATGGCCTGCGCCGCCAACGCCTCGAAGTCGGCGACATCGAACATGTCGCCTTCCTCGCGCACCAGCCGATACTGGTTGATCCCGCTGCTGGTCTTCTCGGTGACCAGACGCTTCTCCAAGGGACCCAGCACGGTGCGCGCCTTGTACACCGTCGACCGCAGACCAACCGAGCTCAGCGCCTCCTCCCCCTCGCCCAGCAGCGACGTCAGTTGCGCCACCGACAGCGACCAGTCCGCCAACGCCAGCACGCACAGCAGATTCCGCACCGTCCATTTGCGGCGGTAACTCTCATCGAGATCGATCGGCTGCATCCGATCGTCATGAACCTCCAGATGCCCCAGTACCGCGATCCTCACGCCCATCCTCCTCATCCACGTGCCACGCGAGCCGGCCTCCGCCAGGGCAGATCGTGTGCGCCCGGCACGGGGACCGGACGCACACGAGCACATGTCCTGCCGCAAGGACGACCGTGCATTCAGCACGGTAAAGGGGGCGCGTTCACACCAACGATCACATGCAGCACGAAATTGGAAAAACGCGCCGGGAACCGCACTGACCGAAGCGTCGGCCAGGAGGGGGCGCGGCTAGAGCATGGCGTGCAGGGTCGACGCGTGTCCCCCCAATCGTCTGTGCTGACCGGGAGGCGGTGCGCGCATTGACGCCGGGACTCCAGGCCGTGCGGAGGGACACCCCGCTGCGCTGACGGAGTCGAATCAGCTCGGGCCTACTCCTTGAACGCGATCCCTCCGATGATCCGCATCTGCCGTTCGGTGAAGGGTTCTTCGGGGCGCCAGTTCCCGACGTCGGTCATGTCGTCGCCGACCAGCGGCAGCCCGCAGAACATCCGCTCGATCTGCTCGGGGCTCCGCAGATGCATGGGCAGCTCGGCGTAGGGGCTGCGGTAGTCCAGGTGCGGCAAAATCCCCGGATGGAGCCGGTCATCGCTCAGGTGCGTGAGCGCCAGGTAACTACCGGCGGGGAGCGCGTCGACGTAGCGCTGCATCATCGCCGCGACGCGATCGGTGAACCGATCTGTTTCCGGTTCGCGTGAAGCCGACGGAACCGGAACTGCTGGAATGTACTGCAGGGTGTTGGCGCAGATCAAGCCCACGGGCTCAGTGAAGTCCAGATGGGCGCGGGCCTCGTCCAACACACTGTCGACGTCCTGGATGTCCAGCTCGCGGACCACCACATCCTTGCCGTCGGCGATCATCATCGCGCCCGTGTAGAGGGTTGCGAGCGGGTCATTGTCGACCATAAGAATACGAACGTCAGAGACCATCTGCCGGGCGATGCGCGGAACGTCACGTCCCTGCGGCTCGGGCATCCCCGACCCCAAGTCCAGGAACTGCCGGATGCCCTCCTTGCACAAGAACCGCACCATCCGAACAATGCAGGTGCGGTTCTCGACCGCGACCTGCGGAGTGTCAGTTCCGGTGCGGTCGATGAGGTCTTGTACGAAGCTCCTGTCAGGCTCTCCATGGTCCCTGCCGCCCAAGGTCATGTCGTAGACCCCCGCCACGCTGGGAGCTCCACCCCAGCCGGCCGATAACACGACCGGTGCGCTAGGCGCTGTCCAATCCAGGTCCGGGTCGCCTCGGCGAATACGCCGCTCCATCCGGAGCAACCCGATGCCGGGGCCGAGACCATGGGCCTGCTCCAGCAGCCGGGAAGCCTTGCTGAACGCAGCCAGAGCCTCACCGCGCTCACCCCGGCGGTAGAGCAAGTGCATGTACAGCGCATGCAAGTGCTCGTTGAACCGCTGGTCACCGCGCAGGAAGCCGCGGAGGGCGTCCGCCAACTCCTCCGAGTGCCGGCCCAACGCCAAGTGCACCTCGGCGTAGGACTCGATGACCTGCCGCCGGCGAGCCAGCAGCGGCCGGAACCACATTTCCGAGCTCATGTCCGGAAAGTCGGGGAACGGATCGCTCGGATCGCCACGCCACAGTGCCAGCGCCTCGTCGTACCGATCCGCCGCGCGTTCGAGATCGTCGGCGTTGCGTGCCTGCTCGGCCAGGGTGGCAGCCCAGGTGAAGCGCTCCAGATCGGTAGTGTCCTCCCCGTCCCGTTTGACGAGCCGGTAGTGCAGTTGGCCAGCAGGACCCTTCTCACTGATCAGGCGGCCCTCGCCGATGAGCCGACGCGATCGGTACACCACTTGGCGGAGCGGCTGGACGAAGTTGCGGTAGATGTCGTCGGGCCACAGCAGCCGCAGCAGTTCCGGCGTGGACACCGCCCGGCCACCGTGGCCCGGGTCGCCGATCTCGGCGGCCGCGGTCAAAACGCAGAGCAGATTTCGGAGCCGCCTTGCCGGGTGCCGGTTGCCCTCCTCGATGACAACGCCTTCGAGGTCAAGCTCTCCGAGCACTGCGATGTGCACCGCACCCCCCGCTCACGTCGTTGCCTAGCCGATGCGGTCCCCCATCTTGCCGTTTGCGCCGCAATGTGTCGATCAAGCGGATCGCCCGGATCGATCGAAACCCCTCCGAAGGCAGGGCCAAAGCCGAAACAGGGCCAAGGCGGCGACAGCTCCTAAAAATGCCCCGAGCGGCGACCTGGCCACCAACCCGGCAGGCGGCCCATCCCTGCCACTGGAGTCGCCTCAGAGGTCTCATGCGCAACAGGCGACGTCACGGCAGCGCACGCAGCGTCTGCTCGACGACCGACGCCTGCCGCGGGTGCTGGAACCACTCGACACCACGCAGCTCGGAAAAGGCGCGCGCGGCATCGCCCGCCCACATGTGCGTTCGCATCACCAGCACGCCCGGGTCGCGCCACGCCGCATCGGCCGCGGCCATGCCCGGCACGAGCTCCTCACCGGCCTGCAGTTCCTGCCACAGCAGCGCCCAGACCGGCGCGCAGCGGATCTCGCTCGCCGCCGGCCGCGGCCGGGCAGCGGAAGACCGCGTCAGCTCACGCAACGCCGGCGGTTGCACTGACAATGCATCCTCATCGGACAACGGGCCGGAGCGGGCGGCGTGCCGGCGAAGCCGAGCCACCCACGCCACGGCGGCGGCCTGGCCGAGGAGGCTCACCTCGGTCTCGGGAGTGCCCCACACGATGCCCGGGCGGCCGAGCACGCGACGCAGCACCGCGGTGATCAGGTCCTGGTTGAACGGGGCCAATGGCATGGTGTCGTCGGCCAGCAGGCTCCACATGGCGGCACCGAACTCCTCCAGCGAGGAGTGCGCCGGCGCCCGATGCTGTTCCAGCAGCAGCGCGCCGTCCTCGCCCGCAGCCGCGTACACCTCCCGCCCATCCCGGCAGACCAGGGTCGCGGTCTGGTCGAAGCCGCCCCATATCTCCCGCACGGCCACCGCGAGCACCCCAGCGACCGCCGGCGCCGCCTCGGCGCCCACGAACCCATCGTGCAGAGCGACCGAGCCGCCAAACACCGGTGGCGCCTGCTCGACCGGCCGGACCCGGGCGGGCGGGCGCGCTAGCAGAGCCCGGCGCAGCGTCCGCGGCCGCGCCGGGACCAGCCAGTACCGGGCGGCTTCCGCGGCACCGCTCTCCCGGCCGCGCGCCGTCTGCTCCCCCTCGGCTCGCCCGCCCGGCCGGTCCTGCCCAGCAGCGGGCGCCGCCGGACCAGCGAGCGCGCCGCGCGCCACCGGCCGCAGCTCGTCACGCTCGGCCGCACTCAGCGCGGCGGAGTCCACCAGGAACCACACCGCGACCTCGTCCTCGTCCAACCGCGGCGCCTGCAGGTGCCCCGAGGCCACCTGACCGAGCAGCTCATCGGAGGGGACGTCGGCGCCGCCGGTGCCGCCGCGGTCGGAAGGCGGGAGGCCCACCACTGATCACCTGCCGAAAGAAACGATCATCGAGGAGCGCTGCGTACCCTACTCACACCGCCTACGCCGCCGCCATGTCGCCGCTGCGGCACCGCTAGGCGCGCGTTGCCTTAACCGCGCCGCGACCCGACGCGGCCCCACCGCATCGGCGCCGCTCGCCAGCCTCCGGCGCCGTCGCTCACTACCGCCTCGGACTCCCCTTCACCCCGCTCTGCTACCTAGCGGACACAAGGTCACGAATCGGAAACGATCAGGATCGGGTCACCATGTGATCGTCCCTGTTATCGCCGATTCGTAGGGTCGGCAACGCAGACCCAGGACGCGCCGAGGAGAACCATTGCCCACCCCGGACTACCCCTTCCCCGGAGGGTACGAGCACTGCCCGGGACTCGACCTGCCGCCCGAGTACCTGGACCTGCAGCGCCGATGCCCGGTCGCACCGGTCACCACCGTCGAGGGCGAGGACGTCATCCTGGTGACCCGCATGGCCGACGTGCGCCGTGTCCTCGCGCAGGCCGACACGTTCTCCCGCCAGGCGTGCACGGTCAAGGACGACCTCCGCGAGCAGGCCTACTTGCCCGACATCGACGGCCCTCGCCACCGCGCCCAGCGCAACATGGTCCGTTCCTCCTTCACCCAGCAGAGCGCCGAGCAGCTGCGGCCCCGCGCCATCCAGATCACCAGCGATCTGCTCACCGCGATGGAACGCCACACGCCGCCGGCCGATCTCATCCAGCACCTCGCGCTGCCGCTCCCGGTCACCATCATCAGTGAACTGCTCGGCATCGCCGCCCAGGACCGCAGCCAGTTCGGGGACTGGGCGACCGCGTTCCTCGGGCTCCGGCCCGGCGCCAGCGACGCCGAACTGGCCTCCGCCAGCCTCGCCCAGCGCGAGCTGTACGCCTACATGGAGGCCCAACTCGCCCAACGCCGCCGCTCCCCCGGCACCGATCTGCTGTCGGTCCTGGCCACCGCCGACAGCCCCGACCCCAGCATCGACGTCACCGAGCACGAGCGGATCCTGCTCGCCATCGCCGTCCTGGTCGCGGGGTTCGAGACCACCACCGCCATGCTCGCGAACATGACCTACCTGCTGCTCTACCGGCACCCCGACTGGTGGAAGCGCCTGTGCAGCAACCCCAGCCAGGTCCCCGCCGCCGTCGAGGAGATGCTGCGCATCACGCCGATCGACGCCCGCGACGGCATGGCACGAGCCGTCACCCGCGACGTCGACCTCGCCGGCGTCACCATCCCCGCGGGCTCCACGGTCCTGGTGTCCAAAGCCGCAGCCAACCGCGACCCCGCCGCCTTCACCGACCCCGACCGATTCAACCCCGACCGACCGGCCGCCCCCGGCAACATCACCTTTGGACATGGCCCCCACCTGTGCCTGGGCGCTCACCTGGCACGGATGGAACTGCAGGTCGCCCTCAGCGGACTGATCCGGCGCTTCCCCGCTCTACAAGCCGTCACTCCCGAGCATGAGATCGCCTGGAAACGCAGCACCATGCGCGGACCCGAACAACTCCTGGTGCGGTGGTCATGACCGTCCCAGCCGCCGCAACCACAGCGCGTGCCGACTCCAACGAGCCGCAGAACGCAAGCGCTGCGAGCAGCCGTCGAGGACACCGAGCGTCGGCACCGCCTACCCCCGAGACCGAAGTGGAACCGGCGGCTCGGCGCGCCTCACCCCACCGCGCCCGCGCGTCCGGTACGGTCGCGCACAGGACGTGATCCGCAACCCCGGCCAGGGTGAGGAGAACGAACGGATAACTCCATAAAAGACAGCGGCGGCGAAACGTCCGCGCCCACTGTGACCGGTCGGCCAACCGGCCCAGCTAGGCCCGCGCGAGACGCCGCCGCCGTAGCCTCGGGAAGGAACCCTTTGTGGTGGAGGGTCCCGCCCCTAGGTCCCACCGGCAGATCCAAACCATCCACCGGAGAAACCTGATGTTGAGCGTACCCGCTCAGCGGGGGTTCGCAACGGGCGACACGCCTTTTGCGCCTCGCACGTTGCGGCTCCAGGCCGCCGCTCGTAGCACGACTACGTGCTCGCCGCGGCCTGCGACGACCGCCCTCGATCTCTCGCGGCCGGCCCCGGCCGCCGCGTGCGGCGCTACCACCTTTGACGGCAGCGCCACCAGCACCGCCACGCGCACAACGACGCCTCTCCCGAGCAAGGGTTTTTTTGCGTCGGTGCGCCTCACCGCCCCCTTCAGCACAGCCTGCAAGGCTGGCCGACTGACATCGGGAGGTGACGCGCACCGCAACCTGCACAAATGAGTGAGCGCCCCAGCGGGGCGCTCGTTTTCTCATCTCCATATCGGTCCAGATCCCGGGCCATCAGTTCCAGCGGCGACCAACCAGCGAACTGACGGTTGTGGACCTGGCGCAAGCTTGTCCGGAGGCGACAATACCTCAACGCCCTTCGGTTAGCCAAGCATGCCCGGACGAAATTCCGTCGAGTCGGCAGCTGCTAGCCGCCGCATGTCACCGTCACCGTGGTCACCCAGGTGGCGGAAGCGGAGACGTGCCGACTCACCGGTACTTGTCCCCGCTTTGCTGTGGGACACCCGTCCCCGCAGGTAAAGAGTCCATCGCCGCGCGCGCCCTGTCGCCGGCGCTCGCAAGGCAAGCGAGCCCCCGGTGACCAACCACCGCCGAGGGCATCCGCCGAACGAGCCGACAGCCGACCAGCTCCTCCACGCGCCGATGGCCACCGCGCCGTCGGTGGCGTGCCTGGCCACCGAAAGCGCGGCAGGGCTCTCGGTGACGACGCGGTTCGTCCCGGCGGATGTTCGGTCGGCGCCGGACGCGGCCGAGACCTGGCCGGTGTTGTCTCGGCTGCTGGCGGCCACGCCCTGGGCCCGGCGGAGCCCCGACGGTGGGGACAACTTCCCCGCTGGTCGCCGACACCTGTTCCGCGTCGGCGGAGACGACCTCGTCACCGAGTCGAGCACCATCGCGATCTACACCGTCGGCCCGGACGGAACGGTGACCGGACGGCTCCTGGTCGGCGACTTCGACATCAGCAAGGCCGAGGCGACCGGCGCCGCCGACCCCGCCGCCCTGGTCGCGGCCGAAGCCGACGCGTTCGCCGCCCTAGTAGAGGAGAGCGGCGGCCGCGTCGTGCACGACATCTCCCCCAGCGGCGGCCGCCACGTCTACGTCAAGTTCGCCCGGCCGATCCCGTTCGAGGACCTCCGCGATATGGCCGTCGCGCTGGCGGACCGGTTTCCAACGTTGGACGCGGCACCGATGCGCAGCCCGTCCGGGCAGATCCGGATTGCCGGCAGTCCCTACAAGCGCACCCCCGTCGAGCAGCCCGACGGCTCTTACGCGCGGACCGGGCCGCTGCTGGGCTTCATGGCGTTGACGATGCCGCTGGCCGAGGCGGTCGCGGTGCTCCGGCACCCGTGCGGACCGCGGGTGTGGGAGCGGCTGCAGCACGCACTGACCGCCGAGCGCACCGCCCTAGATCCGGCACCATCGCTGTCGGCCCCAGTACCGGGAATGTGGCATCTGGATGTCCAGGGCCAACCGTGGGTGCCATTGCGCGGCGGCCGCCGCCCGCTGCAGGGTCGGCTGGCCACGCTGGCCCGCACCGGCGACTGGAGAAACCCCCAACTGCAGCCCGAAGGACGCCCCTATCCGTCCCCGTCGGAGGCGCGGTACGGAGTGCTGCGCAGCGCCGCAGCCCGCGGCTGGACCCTGACCGAGGTTCATGAAGAGGCCCGGCCCGGTGGGGCCTTCGCTGGCCTGGGCGCCCTGCTGGGCACCCGCAGCCCTGCTCAGCGCCGCGCCGTGATGACCCACGACTGGCAATCCGTCGTCCGCGAAGCCGCGACCGCCCGCACCCTGCAGACCACTGGCCGCAACGCGCACACGAGCTTAATTACACACCCCCCGTCTGGGACCTACGTTGAGATCCCGCACTGGCCTGTCCCCCGTGCCCTGATCGAAGCTTCGGCCTTGTCGCTGCGCTGTCATGAGGCTCTGGCTCGGTGGCAGACTGCGGTGTGGCTAGCCGAGAGAGACCCTTTACGATGTAAAGGGTGGGGACGTCGAGCCCCCTCAACCCGGGTCGTCCTGCGCGCGCTGGCCTTGGCCGCTCGACTGACCGGTGACACCACCACTGCTTTTGGCTGCAGGTCGCTTGCCCTGATGAGCGGCCTGTCGTGGCGCACCGTCGCGACGGTCCTGGCTGACCTGCGCGACGAGTCCGACCCGCTGGTCGACCTGGTCGCGCGTGGCCGCGAACTCGACGCCGACAGATACACGCTACGAATCCCCGATGCCTACCGAGCCGAGACCACCCGAGTCGTTGTACAGGCCGGCCGCATCGAGACTGGCCACCCCGTCTGGCTCGGTCTCGAAGCCGGCACCGTCTGCGCCCTGCTGTACGAGATCCTCAACGCCGTCGAAGCCCGCCCGGTCGACCTGCAACGTCGCGCGGTACTGTCGTCCAGCGCCGTCACCGACGGGCTCGCTACCCTCGGCGCTCATGGCCTGGCCGTACACGGCCCTAACGGATGGCGCCGCGGCGAACGCACCCTGGACGAGGTCGCCGCCGAAGTCGACGGCTTCGACCGCTACAACCAACGCATCGCCACCTACCGCGCCCACCGCGAAGACTGGCGCGCCTTCTTGCAATCATGTGGGTCGCTAGCCGCCGGGCTGGCCGACCTGGAAGCCGCGCTCGCCGAACACGACCGCTACGTCCTCGACGACGACCTGGCAGCCGAAATCGAGACCGAACTGCAGGACCTCCTCTCCCCCACAAGTCTTTCCGACACCGAACGCACCCCCCAACCTCTGCAGTCGGATCAGGGGTTTCCCGACGAGCCGGAGGCAGCATGCACGCCGACGGTCACCATTCCGGATCCGGCCCGAGTATCAGACGACGTGATCGAAGGAGGGCCGCCAGGCGATCCGTCAGCCGACCCCTCCCCCAGCCCGGAACCGCTGCCCCTACGGGAGATCATCGCTGCGTATCCGCCGGTCGCCGAGGAAGTCGCCCGACGCGGCGCAGCCTTCACTCGCCGACTCATGGCCGCCAAGACTCCCGATGAACGCGAGCGGATCCTCAGCGAGCGAGCGTGACGACGGATGACCAGAGAGCACATCGTTCTCGCCGTGGGCGGTGCGCATAGCCACCGGTTCGGAACTCGGGAAGAGGCCAATGCGACGGAAATCCGTTCCGCAGAGTCCAAAGAGCCGAGCTCGAGCCAGCGAATCCTGGAGGACGACCTCGTCGACTCAACTGATCGCCAGCCGGGTATCGCAGGAAGCGGTGGCCCGGCTGCTCGCGCTCATCGCGCGCAGCGCGGACCCGGGCGTTGAGGAGGACAGCGGCGACCAAACGAGGACGCGCTGGTCGCCGCTGTGGAGGTGATGGGTGTTGACCTGTTCGCAGTGTCCGTGAGGAGCCTGGCGGTGTCTGTGCGTAAGTCGTGGGCCAAGTCCAAACCGACACCGTGCGGGCCAAGGTCGGCGAGGCCCGCAGAGGATATCCTGCCGGTGCGGGCCGACCAGTCGATTCCGGACGAAAGGGGCCGCTACAGGCGCGCCCGGTCGTCGGGAGGTGCAGCAGGTGCCGGAGCACGAGTCAGGTCGGTCAGAAGGATCTGGCGTAACACGCGCGCTACGGCCGCGAGAGCCCGTCCCACGGGATAGTTGGCGCTTGGTGGGAGGCTCGCGTGGCGCCCGCTGAGCATTAGTTCGACACCACCCGGGCACCGTGCGCCGTCGGCGAATTCGGCGATCCGACGCGCCTGGCAATCCGCTCGCCGTGGTCCGGACGATCGCCCACACCGCGAGGTTCGCGCCGGCCTTCGCGGCCGGTTCGACTGAGGGAACGGGGCCGACCACCGGCACTTGGCTGGGGTCGCGAACCGCTGATCGGATGCTGTCACATAGCCGGAGCAATCCTGTGGTCAAGATCCAGACGACGCTCGTCTTTGGGCCCGGACCCCGGCGTGCTCGAAGATCGTCTGGCACTGACCTGGAGCCAGCAGGCGAAGCGAGGATCTGTCCGGCCCTACACGAGGGGGCTCTGCAGCTTGGTCTTAGCTCTGCGGAACGTCGTCCTCCGGATGGAAATACGCATAGAGCACGATTCGAGTCAGCTCGCTCAGAGGCATCTGGAAGTGGTCCGCCAGTGCATGAAGGCGGTTCTTCTGATCGTAGGTAGGGCGGATCTGCAGCCGCTTGATCGCTCCAACCTTCGAAGATCCGTGGACAGAACGAGTACCGAACAAGGGAGAGCTCACCTGTTGCTGGGCTTGACGGCGCGCGATCAGCGCCGGGAGCCGTTGATAGACCGTCTCGAAGGCCTGCAGCACGATCTCCGTCTGCGTGATGACCTGGCCGCCGCGGCTGCGAGCCCTGGCCTCACGCTGTACTCGCTCGACGAGGTCGGCGGACACATCGATTCCGGTGCCCTTCTGATGCTGTCCCCCGCTAGCAGCGCCATCGGGTGTGGGAAGTTCCTGAGGCAGTGTGGACGGCGACGGCGCGGGGGCAGGTGAGGCTTGGTAGGGCTCTGGCAAACTGATGGATTCGAATACGGGCGCAGCCGACGAACTGGCAAAGGTGGCGGGCGCCTGGAGCTCTGAACTCCCGTCGCCTTCGAAGCCCTCGTCGCTCTCGTCGGTGTCGACCCGCTCACGTGCAGCTTTGAGCCTGGCCCTTGCCTGGGCCGCACTGGTGCGCGACGTCTTGGCGCTCACTCCGATTCCTCCTGCGCGTCGACTAGTTCACCAAGGACCTGGATGTACTCACGGAAGTCGGAGGGAACTGAGCCTGCTCCTAGTGCGTACGTCTCCAGCTGGCTGATGGGCTGATCGAAGTAGGCGACCTCGTCGTTGCTCAGATCTTCGAGGGCCTCTCGCAACGAAATAGTCCCCTTGCGTGCCTTGGACATGAGCACGGTGACGAACAGTGGCCCATCCTTCATGGACTCGACCTCTGCCGCCAGGTCGACACTGGGCATGATCTGCTGCGTGTCGAGCGGATACGGGCTGCTGCACACGATGAAGTCCTGAGTGACCTTCAACGCCGCGGCAAGGTACTCGCGCATCTGCGGCCCGGTGTCGACGAGCAGATGCCGGTACCTACCGCGGACGGCCCTGACACGCTCCACCATGTCCCGGCCGGTGATGCGCTTGCCCGTGTGGTCGTCGCCGGCCCACGCCTTCACCACGACGTTGTCCGGCCACTCAGCGCTGGCGGCCGACCAGAGCAGCGCAGACCGATTGGTGGCGTCGGAATCGACGACCAGAACCGAGTCTCCCTTGAGGCCGAGCATCAGCGCCAGGTACATCACAGTCGTGGTCTTGGACACCCCTCCCTTGAGGTTCCCGACCGTGATGGACAGCCCTGCGGGAAGAGCGTCCAGCTTGGTGTAGATCTCCGAGAGCTCCGCCTGCTGCTGCTCGGGCAGCCGTTCGAACAACTCTGTATACGGTCCGGTATAGCTGGGCACATCGATCGGCGCTGACAAGGCGTCAACTCCTCAAAGGTCGTTGGAGCGACCCGCTTCACTGGCATGCGATCCCGCGACGGCCGAGGCCTCGTCGGTCCCCCCGGAGCAAGGGCCGACGAGCCCAGGCGGCGCAATCACGTGGGACTGCGACGGCAATCGGGCCCCGCGGGGGCCCGAGCCGCTCAGCTCGCTACACGCTGCTAGGCGGTCCTCCTCGGCGGTCTAGATGGTGCGTCCATAGCGTAGCGCCAAGCCAAGGGGTTTGCTGGGATTGCTCCACGCAAGGTGGGCCGCGTGTCGCTGAGGCTCCATGCCTGCTACTGAAGAGGACGACATCCGTTCTTTGCTACTCCGCTTGCTGTAATGCGAAGTACTTGACCTCTGTTAGAGCTCCGTATTTGGCGAGAAGCTTGACAAAATGCTTCTTGGCATATGGGCAGAGGCGCAGAGTGAGACGCAAAAAGAGCTGCGTAAACCGCCACCGAAATCCATACACAAAACGCTGTATGGCACGAAGCCTGATCCAGGTTGTCATACCTACTTGCCAGTCTAAGTCACATGGTTAGCCAATTACCTGCAATCAATACACATGGGGATGTAGCAGACAACTCCTTGTGGCAGGTTCCCGAAAGCTCGACTTACTACATAGTACCACCCCGAGTGTGCAGCTTTGTGGGACGTAGTAACAAGCCTGTATTGAACCTTAACGCCAGCCTATAAGCCTGGTGTGCACGAAAAATCTAACCATGAAGCAAAGTAACTAACCTGGCGAGCAGAGTTGTTGAGCGCCTGTCTTGCTGGGTTAAATGAATGTCCGCCAGATAAGCCGTGCGAGGCAAAGGCAAGAGCCCGATAGAAGGCGCCGCAGCAAGCTTTGTCGAGCAGAATGCAGGATCGGTGGCCGAGTGGATAACGGCAAGCGCTGCAGACAGGGGAGCTGAACATCAAGCGAAGTGCCTGTTGAATATTATGGCCTGACTCCTGATGTACAGCTACCTTAAAGGCTAATGGTGAGTCTATGTGCGCGACGTGTTTTAGTAAGCGTTGTGAACCTATGCGTGACAAGTCTTCTGACACGTGTCGTGACAAGTCTCTCGATCCTAGAGATGTATGCTCTGACCTGGGATTATGCTCAGGTTGGTGGATCATCAGTATGATGATACCTTAGATCTTCTATTGAATTTAACCGAGCCCTGCGCCCATTATTGGGAGCTGAATGAGCAAGGCGAGGTCCACTGCTTGGCGCCCCTGAAGCGACCAGCGATCCCCACAGCATCTGCCTCAGCTGCAACCAATGCGAACCGCAGGTGGGCGAGATGCAGTCGACACCCACGAGGAAACGATGTCGCCAAGTGGTTGCCTTGACTGCGGCTGATGCAGTCATAGACTCATCGCGTAGCGCACGCATCGAGTTCGACTGCATCCGATGCATGTCTGCAATTCCGGCACAAGGGTCCGACCTGGTTGCGTTCTGGTGGGAGTTGTTCTCTGGCCGCCAAGGGGATCTCAGCGTCACTCGGACAGCCTTGAGACGGTAGGGCACATCGGTGCGCACGTCCCGGTGCTCTTCGTGGGATGACCTTCCTGGAAGCCGATCGCACTATCTGGCGGACGGCGAGATGTGGGGAGCACACGACAGCTCTGACGAAGCCATAGGAGTCAGCACCGACATCTGCCTTACCTCAGCTCTCCAACGAGATCAGGGGAAACGGCTGGTCCAGGCCCATAGGGGCGGCAGCCTTGGGATCCGTAGACGCATCGGCTGTCGAAGGTGACAGAACTCTAAGTACGGCCTGTGCTCTGCTGAGACACACATGAGTGGAGTCCAAGGCCCGGGCCGCATGCTCCGCAGCTAACTCCGGTAGATGGGAGGCCGGCACCACTTGCAGGTTCAGTGTTCCTTGGTCACGGCTAGTGGGAGCAGTGCAGCGAGTCGCCTGAGGAGTCGCCGTTCAGAGCGCTGCGGAGGCTTGTGTATGCCGCAGCAAGCGCGGTCAGTCCCCCCGTACGAAGCACAGGATGCCTGCCGGCTGCCGAGCCAGCAGCTGATCAGCCACGGCCCACGACGCCTAGGCAGGAAGCAGAGGGGGGAGTGCTGTTCGATGCTGTGCTGCACCAAGGAGTTCCGCGGTTCGCTATGAGGTTTGGTGGCTACCAACGTTGCTGAAACGCCTCATTTGGGAGGCCAGTCCGGGCAGGTAAAAGTCCGCCTGCTCTCCGGGCCTCAACTCTGTTGGGCGAGAACCTGGCGCCTGAGGCAGGTGCGGTCGGCGGGCAGCCCTTCACTTGAAGCGGTCATAACGGACGAATAGTCATAAAAGAGACGCTCTGAGATCATCCCTGAGGGTCGAATCGGGGCATCCGAAGGTAAGGAGGTGGAGGAGAGGGAAAGAGGGCTGAGAGGGCCGCTCAGGGCCGTATGCGACTATGGGGGCGAGGTCCATCCGGTGATGACCAGCTTGGAGCGGCTGCCGGCTCGATCGCCAGGCCCCCGGCAGCCTGATTCGCCGCCAGCCCCTGCAAGCTGATAACTCCAAGGGTGTAGTCGACCCTTACGTCACCCTTGAGCTGTGAGGGCAGTGCCTTTTGTCAGAACCTGCGGTTATCCCGAATCATTGCTCCGACTCGGTGTACAGCGCCTGGTGCAACTCATCGCGAAGCGCTGACGCCCGAGCCAGGGCCGCGTGAGCCTCTGGGGTACGAGCGGGCGGGATGCCCTCGGACAAAGCCTGGGAGAGAATCTCACCGATCGTGATCCCGAGATAGTTGGCCAAGCGCTGCTGCTCGCGAGCTGTCGGGCGAACGATGTCCAGGGACTCGCGAACGCCCGCCAGCCAGATCGTTGCGCACTCGTCGCTGACCTCCAGCTCGTCCGCGTGCGCGAGCAGGGCCTCGGCCGCCTCTACGATGCGCCCGTGGCGGCGTGCTATCGCTGCCGCCGCTCGGCCTTCCCGGTCGCGCTCGCGCAGACGCTTCACAATGACCGCGTTGCCGGCCGCGGGAGTACGGCGCCGTTGCGGGTCTTCCAGTGCTCCGAGCAAGCGGTTGCGACGATTCATCGCGCTGCCCGGATACTCAAGGCCGAGAAGCTCCGCGATCGCAGCCCACTGGGTTCCAGCAGCACGGGCATCATCGATCGCTGAGAGCTCTTCGTTGTCAAGAGCGGTACGAACGGCACGGATGATCGTCAGGCGGGTCGCCGCCTGGTCGGCTCGCTGCCGTTGCTCGTCGGTGGCGGGCAAGAGAGCGCGATGACGCACGCGTGTGTAGGCGAGCACGCCCAGGACGTCGTCGGGGTCCGGCCAGAGGTCATGATGCGGGTCGTCTGCCTCGACATGCATCGCATGGAGGCGAGCAAGCAGTTCGTGCAGGTTAACCGGCTTAGGAGCGGCTGGACGTCCCCTGGGCATGCCTGCAATCTAGATGGCCACCTCGTGTTTTGCCAGTCTGAAAAAGCCGCGAGAATACAGGCAGTGATGGACATTTCGACCACGGGCCGGTGAGGGAGAGCTGAGTGCTGTTCTCTGGCGCGCGGCCCCCAAGCTGCGCGGCGTCCTGGCCCGCCACCCAGTTGCCTGCGAGCGGTTACTCGGTCGCCTGCTTACGTGTCGCAGGAGATCTGAAGCCGGACGCGCTCCCGCGTGGCAGCAGACGTGCCACCCGAGCAGCAGCACTCCACGGTTGCCGTCGCGCGCTGAGAGCAGAGGATCCGGCGCATCTACCTGGGCGGCTGGTTCGAGCGCGGCAGGCCTGTGGTCACCCTGCGCAGGCCCGGGCTGATGCGCCACGTTCCGCAGGGCGCGCCCGGCGGAGGGTACGACATGGCACGACCTCGCCGCCCGGCCGTGCCCTACCGTACTTGTTGTGTCCCGCCCAACCTGACGCAGCTGAGCTGGGAAGCGTCAGGTTAGGCGGGACGCCGCATCCATGTCGCCGCCGTCAGTTTCCGAGCGAGCCGCGCCCCATCATGGCCAGCAGGCGTGTCTGATCATCGGCACCCTTCGCCACGACAACCGCGGGCCCCGACTTCCCCGCCTCACGGACCCACCCGGCAATCCCCTCAGCTGTCTCCAGAGCGGAGCGCACCAAGTCGGCGTCGAAAACGACCGACTGCCCCGTGGCCTGCGCCAAGTCCCATGCGTGCACAACGAGCTCAAGCGGATAGCCCTCGAGCCACTCGCTCAGCGTGATCTCCCGGCCAGTGGCCAGCTGAATCCGACGGGCCAGCGCATCAGGCCCCAGCGTGGCCATCATCTCCGCGCGCACCCGACGCCAGGTTGCCACCGGATCCTCACCCGCCAGCTCACGCCAATCAGGATCGGCCTCCGGAAGCGGCCGGCCAGCAGCGCGCGCCTCGACCACCAACAAACCAGCGGTCACATGCCCCACCACATCGACCGCGCACCAACCCGCGCACGGAGAAGGCGAGAGCCATCGATCAGAAGGCGTCGCCGTCAGCACCCCTTCGAAAGCGTCCAATGCACGAACGAAGCGATCAGGAACCATGACGCATACCACCATGAGAGATCCGATCAGCCTGCCGACCATCGCACCTTAGCGATCATGCGTCAGATAAGGCGGGACAACAGACGAATGCGTCACCTTCCCCGGGACTGCGTCAGGTCACCTTGGACGCAACAGTACTGTTCACCGGGCAGGACGCTGCGAGGACCAGGCCGAGCTGTTCGGACGCCTCGCGGCCGCCGCAGCTCCTCGACGCGGCAGCGTCCCGCGGCGGGCGGAAACGTTAACGGGCCGACGGGATCCGCTTTCGCGGACCGCCCGAAGGCGGGTGGCATCCCGTCGGCCCTACCCACCACACGACCGCGCCGAAGGGCACGCCCGCGTGATCCCTCCAGCTTAGGCCCCGGGCGGCCCTACTCGGTCCGAACGGCGGCGAGGGAAGAGTCCACGGTCGCGCCCCCTGCCAGGGGCACGGCCAGAATGCGCCGGGAAGGGATCATCTCGCAGATCAGAGGGTCGGAGCGGAGGTGTGTGCGCCGCCTCGCCCGCGCGGCTGAGCGGCTTGCCGCGTGGGCGGCGCTCGTACCGGCGCGATCGCCGGAGATGCCGCCGGCCCTAGCCCACCTCGGCGCCGTGGTGAATGCGGCGAGCGCCTAGTCCGTGAGAGCATGTTCCGTGAGGATGTGATCGCGAATCACTGATCACTGAACGACGAATCTCACCTAGGCAGGGTCGGGCCCCGTGAGAATAGACAGGAGCAGGGCATAGATTTGCCTTACTTGAGCACCACCCCTTCTCTGGGGTCGTAGTGTTCAGGCTGCCCAGAAACTCCCCGAAAATTCCCAGGTCGTTGCTTTCTTTGCGGCCGCGGTTGCCATTATTGCAGCGCTTGTCTTCTTCTCTCGTCTGGCCTACGGTGCCGCTGACCTGCTGATACGCATCTTGGAGTGTAAGGCAAAGGAACGCTGGCCAGCCTTAAGGGAGAATAAGTCAAGTCGCCATGAAAAAATGTCCGAAGATCCCGAGGGTGGGCGGCAGAACATCTTCAATGGGCGCGTTGGTGGGAGCGTCGTTCAGGCCAGAGATATTAATGAGGTTCATATCCACGAAGCGCCCCGGGACGAGCCAGGGCCATAGGGGCGCTCTCGAGCGTCGGCACTTGGCGCCGAGGCAGGGTGCGAGCAGCAACCGACCGGCCAACAGGACGGCGACGCCGAACTGGCCGACCTCGGCGGCGCGAGCGACGGTCGGAGCGCCGCCGGTATAGATCGCCGGCTCGGGACCGCCGCCCGGCAGGCCCGCGGCGCTTCAGTTTGGCGCAGACTGGCGGGTCAGGTTTCCTCGGGCGGCAGGTAGGGGGTTCCCGGCATGAGACGGGCCCCCGACGGAGACCCTGTGAGTCCAAGATCGTTTTCCGACGCCTCTGTCCGGGCGTTGCATCCTTTTCGGGCGAGGACTGGCGCCACGTCCGCCGGGAACGCGCATCCATCGCCGAAGTGCCCACCTGCGAGTGCGCTCACCTGGACCTGGCCATCTACACCGCCCGCGAACTGTACGGCCCCCCAGATCTGCGAGACCGACGCCGTGATGCAGCTCGAGCACCCCTTCATCGCCAGGCACGCCCCGACGCCCGGCTGGCGCGGTAGGCGTCACCGTGACCACCGTGCGAGCGGCCGGACCAGGACACAATGCCCACCCATCCCCCAGGGTTAAATATTTACAGTATTGTTCTTTGTGTCGGGCCGGGATGGCGTCCAGCCAGATACATCACCCACCGCACGACGAGCAGAAGGAGAACCCCGCTGACACCAGCACACGCTGCCCCGGCGGCCCCGTCCGGCCGATCGTCTACCGCATCCACGTGCGCCTGGCTGTGCGCTGGCCGCTGCATGACCTATCCGGCCTTCCAGCGGACCAGCGTCCTGCTGCGAGAGCGCGTCAGCGACCTGCGCATGGCCTACAGCCGCGCCGACCTGGACGCCGGCGACGACATCGTCCGCTGCGACCACTGCGGGGACCCCATCAAGGCCCAGGAGGTCACCCAGAGCACCGAGCCCGACGAGGCCTTGGAGGAGTTGCTGTTCGCGCTCAACGCCACCATCACCGAACCGGACACCTGCTGGTACAGCGTGTTCGACCAGACGACGCGCACCGAACAGACCTGCGGAGTCCGCGAGCGGATCGCCCTCGTCCGGCTCAACGACGCTGCGGCCGAGGCCGACGGACTGCTCGACTGACCGCTGGTGGCGGCCGGGGCGCACCGCCCGGGCCGCCACCGGCGCCGCAGTCCCCACCTCAGCCAATCGCGCGCGGCTCCTCGGCCGCCCGCTTCTATGTCCAGGAGATGACATGCCGACCTCCGCCCTGTTCGACCGGCTCCGCGCCCATCCCGAAGCCACCTACCCCCCAGTACGAGGAACTCCGCGCAACCGCCCGGGCCCCGCGGCTCGCTCATCGACCCCGGGGAACTCCCGGTCATGAGCGCAGTGATCGCCCGGCGCGGACACGAGTGGTGCACCGCCGTCCTGGGCTTCTGGATGCCGCCCACCGGGCTGTACGGCATCAGCACCGAAGACGCGCGCCAGCTGGTCTTGGCCAACGCGCGTGGGCTGAACCCGCCCGAGCCTTCACCGGTAGCCGCCGCCCGAGCCCGCGACCAGGCCGCCACCGCCGTCCGCCAGGCCACCGCCGAGCGAGCCCGGACACGGCAACTGCACCAGTGGCGCAGCGTGCTCGCACGGTGCGCCATCCCCGTCGAAGTGCGGCCCAACGAGCGCGGCGGACGGCGCGCGGACCGCCCCGCACTCCAGCATGTGGTCCCCCTACAGGAAGCCGTATCGGTGACCTTGGCCAAGCGGCGCCGCCACCCGCTGGGCGGGCTCTGTGCGAGACACCCCACCGGGCCAATCCGATGCGGCTGGCCGCGCCCATCGACCACCCCGCCACCTGCCAGCGCTGCGTGCACTGGGCCCCGCTGGCCCAACCGGCCGTGCCGTCGGCGGACCCCGACGCGCGCACCCGCCCAGCAGCCAAGGCTCTAGGCTCGTCACCGATCAGGCAGGAAAGGACCGGATACGTGATCCGCGCAGGCCGCACGGCCATCACCGACGACGACGTCGCCAGCGCCCACGGCTTTGTGTCGCTGCGCGCCGGCAAGCGCGCCGGGCTCTTTGACAACCCCACCTTGCCCAAGCCGGTGAACAACCGGGGAGGCGCCAAGCGCGGCAACAAGCGCCTGTACGACGCCGCTCAGATCCACGCGCACGCCGTTGGCGAGCCGATCCCGGACCTGCCCATCGTCGACCACCCCGACGACCTGCTGGACCTACACGAGGCCGCTGAAGTCTGGGGCATCTCGCCCGTCACCTTTCAGTACTACCTCAACAAGCAGCCGCACCTGATCCCCGAGCCGATCCAGATCGGCGGTGTGCTGCACTGGCGTCGGGACGACCTGACCGACTTCGAGCGGCCCGGCCGGGGGACCGGCGGCGGCCGCGCCGCCGGAACCACCGACACCACCGAGCGCCGCCGCCGCGGCGAGGTCCAGCTCCACGTCCTGGAGGTGCTCGCCGAAGGCCCCCGCAACGGCTACCAGATCGCCGAGGCCATCGCGGAACGGAGCGGCGGCCCAAAGCCCACCAACCTGCACACCACGCTCACCAAGATGCAGCAGGCCGGGTTGCTGGTGAGCGAGAAGGTCGGCCGGAGCCGGATCTACCAGCTCACCGAGGCCGGCCGCGAGACCCCGCCCTGGGAGGTGCTCGGCGGCGAGGCACGCCGCACACGCGTGCAGCAGATGCTCGCCGAAGCGGGCGATGACCTGAGCGTCCAGGACGTCGCGGACGCCCTGGAGGTCCACCCCGACCATGCACGCCGCATCCTCAACGCCGTCCGGGCCGAAGCGGCGAAGGGCACGGCGAAGGGCACACGCGCACGATGAGCCGCCCTCCGGCGCCGCGAGCAGCAGCCGAATACACACTGGCCGGGTGCAGAGTGTGTATTGTGGTGGCATGGCTCGATTGAACATCACGCTGCCCGACGAACTCGCGGCCACCCTGCAGGGGCTCGCCGAGGACAAGGTGATCCGCTCGGTCTCGGGATTCCTCCAGGACGCCGCGCAACTCAAGCTGGCGTACCTGCGGGACGCCGCCACCGTCGACGAGCTGTTCGGGCCGGCGAGCCCTGACGAGCAGGCGCTGGTCGACCGCCTCATCGAGGCCGACACGCGACCCGACCGGAATGTTGCGTGATCACCGGTCACGTCGTTGACACGACCGCCCTGCTGGACCTGGCCACCGGCAAGACGATCTATGTCCGGGCCCGGTTGCGCGCGTCCATCGCCACGCACGCCACCATCGTCATCCCGGCGGCGGCGCTCGCGCGCGCCTGGCAGACCGTCCCCGACCACGGCCGCGCCGTCCTGGAACGGCTGCCCGCCATGCAGGTCGTCCACATCGACGACCTCGACCATGTGATCGCCCAGCAGACCGGGCAGCTCACCGCGACCGCGTCCGACCTGCCCGTGGACGCCGCCCAGGCCGCATGGTCGGCCCGATGGCGCCGCTGGCCCCTGCTCACCGCCACTCCCGACGCCTACCAGGCGGTTCCTGGCGTCCGGGTCGAACAGATCCCCTGACCCGCCCGGCCCGCGCGCGCCAGGCGGGATCGCTTTCCGCGTGCGCGAAGAGTCGCATTAGGTGACGTACCGGATCCAAGCGGCATGTCAGCGACCGCATCCCCACCCCCGGTGTGCCCTGAGTGCCCTGGCTGCGGCTGCTACAACCACCAGTGCTCGGGCTGCCAGCACTGCGAGTACATGCTCCTTCAGCATGACCTGAAGTCGATCGTCGCCAGGTCCAGCACCGGGCTCCGACCAGCTCGGTCACCACGTCTTGGGCGGTGTGCGCGGTCATCGAGAAGTGCAGCTGGTCCCACCGGATGTCGTTGTTGGGCCGGTCCTCCAGCTCGATCGCTGCGGCGGCGAGCACAAGGCCCCGGCAACATATGAGAGCTGTCGCCTCTCGGTGAATGGCGGGGCGCGGCTCCAGCCGGACGGTATTCCACGAAGGCAGAAGGGTGAGGTCGGGGGACGCCAGGCACACTGACCATGCGATGTAGCCATCCGGGCCGCATTCTGTTCGCGTTCGGCGACGTCGTGGCCGCGCCCAGCTGGCGCGGCAGGGGAGTACATCAGGCCGCATCGAACAAGTGCATCCAGCCCCTGAGACGCGACTCCTTCACCCGGCAGGTGAACGGCGCGTAGTCGGCGGGGTCGTGGTCCGGCGCGTGCGCGAGCACCGACTCGTACACGAACGCGGAGGCGACGAAGCCGAGGTCGGCGCGGGTCTCGGCGAGCCGGCGCCGCAGCGGGCCGGCGTCCAGCAGCCGGGCCGTATGGACCACCGAGGAGCCGGACACGCCCTGCGCGTCGGAGGTCACCGGGCCGACGTGCAGCGCCATCCGCAGCTGGATGCGGACCGCCTCCTGCGCGGAGCGGTTGTGGCGGCGCAGCGACGCGGCGAGCCGCGCGACGATCGGCTGCACGGCGGCGGTGGGGGTCTCGGGCGGGACGACGATCAGCGCGCCGTCGCCGCGGTCCTCGCGGTGGCAGGCGTCCCACGGCAGGTCCGACTCCGCGAACGCCTCCCACAGCAGTTCGTACATGATCCGGCGCATCTCCAGCCGGTCGGTGTCGTTGCGGTAGGGCGCGCTGAAGGAGGCGATGTCGGTGAACATGATGGAGCACATGTGGCCCATCCACGGCCGGGTGGCGGGCGGCTC